>CALBIN010000305.1 GCA_937893275.1 uncultured Opitutia bacterium
GCTTGTTTTTAGCAGGTTACTGATTCGCCATTGTCGTTTTCCCTCAATCTAGCTAACTTGGTTTCCGCCTCCTTTGCCCATTCAGTTGCAGAAGGGTAGTTTGAAGCCTCGGTTCCCGAACCCAGACAGATGCTTTTCGAAATTTGATTATTCCGAGATTTAAGGCTACTGCGGTGAAGAGGCTAGGGTGCGGTGACGGAACTTCCGTTGTCTGACCGACCTAGGCTCGCCAAGGCGGGTACTGCCGTCCTAGCCCAATCCTCGGGGGAATGATAGCCTGCGGCGGCTTCCCCGAAGCAGGAGCGGAGCATGTCGGTGTCGATGATGCCGGGATTGAAGGCGACTGCTGCGAGGCCGCTCGGTAATTCTTGGGATAGGGACTGAGTAAGGCCTTCGATCGCCCACTTCGTGGCACAGTAAGGGGCTACCTCCGGTGCGGTGGAGCGACCCCAGTAGGAACTGAAGTTGGCGATGACGCCACGCCCGGCATCCTCCATGGCTGGCAGAAAGGCCCGAATGGAGTTGTGAACACCCCCTAAGTTTACAGCGAGAATTTTGGCGAACTCCTCGGGAGAAATATCCTTTAGCGGAGCATTGGCGTTCATGAGAGCTGCATTGTTGACGAGCAGGCTGGGTGCGCCGAGGTTGTCGATGACTGTTTTCGCGAAAGAGTGCATGGCTGCATCCTCGGTGACGTTCACCGCTTGGAAGATGTGAGGATTGCCCAATTCCTCAGCCAGGGTGGCAATCGCCTCTGCAGTCCTCGCACAACCGGCAACTTTCCAGCCCTTTCGTGCGAATTCCAAAGCAATGGCTCGACCCAATCCTCTGGAGCATCCGGTAATGCAGACTGTGCCTGCGGGTACGGCGATCATGGCTGAGTAGAAGTCTTGCCAGGTTGATCCACAGCTCCCGGGCCTTTATGGTGAGGCGGTTGGCGAGACAGGTTCCAGTGGGCATAGAACCAAATGACGGCGAATAGGGTTCCCAGACCGATGATGATCATCCACTCGACTGGACTTTTTTTTCGTTTGGCCTGCGTGGCGATTTCTTCAGTCATGGCCTTATTGAAAGTAAATGGTGGGAGATACTGGATTCGAACCAGCGACCTCATGCGTGTCATGCATGCGCTCTAACCAACTGAGCTAATCCCCCCTGTAGAAGAAAGCTATTCTAAAATGAGCATGGAAGGTGGCTTGTCAACGAAAGGTTGAAGTTGTGATTGCAGCTTGTACCTTTTCTTACAATCGATTTAAAGGCCAAATGGATATGATGTCGGGAATTTGAGAGAGTCGGTTCTTTACGGGTTACCCATCTAACCGGTAGCATTCTCCAAGCATGAAAAAAGCGTTGATTACCGGTATAACCGGACAGGATGGCTCGTATTTAGCTGAGTTTCTTTTGGAAAAGGGGTACGAGGTGCATGGGATCGTGCGGAGGGCATCGACTTTCAATACAAGTCGTTTGGATCATCTCTACAAGGACCCCTTGTTGGATGATACGCGACTCTACCTGCATTACGGGGACTTGGCGGATGCCGTTCAAATGGTCAAGCTGCTCTACCAATTGCAACCTGATGAAATTTACAATCTGGGAGCCCAAAGCCACGTGCGCGTTTCCTTTGATGTGCCCGAGTATACCGGTGACGTTACCGGCTTGGGAGCCGTAAGAATCTTGGAGGCAGTTCGCGAGGCGGGTTTGGTGGAAAAAGTGCGTTACTACCAAGCTTCTTCTTCCGAAATGTTCGGCAAGGTGCAGGAAGTGCCCCAGAAGGAAACGACTCCTTTATGGCCTCGTTCTCCGTATGGTTGTGCCAAGGTCTTCGCCCATTGGCTGACGATCAACTACCGTGAGTCCTATGGGTTGCACGCCAGCAGCGGAATTTTGTTCAATCACGAGTCTCCCAGACGCGGAGAAACTTTTGTCACTCGCAAGATCACTCGTGCCGCCACACGTATAAAGTTGGGTCTCCAGAACAAGTTGATACTCGGCAATCTAGATGCCAAGCGCGACTGGGGTTATGCGAAGGAGTACGTCGAGGCCATGTGGTTGATGCTTCAGCAGGATGTTCCTGATGATTATGTCATTGCCACGAATGAAACTCATACCGTGCAAGAGTTCTTGGATGAAACTTTCGCCTATTTGGGCTTGGATTCTGCAGAATTCGTTGGGTTCGACGAGAAATATGAACGTCCCGCCGAGGTCGACTTGCTGATAGGCGATGCCTCCAAGGCGAAGGAGAATCTGGGCTGGGAGCCAAAGGTGACTTTCAAGGAATTGGCCCACATTATGGTCGATGCCGACATGAAACTGGCTGAGAATGAGCTAGCGTTGCAAAATGCAACTACCTGAACATTTAGGCATACCTGCATGAAAATCTTTGTTTCCGGACATCGTGGGATGGTTGGTTCCGCCGTTGTCCGAGCTCTCAAACTTGAAAGCGGTTGGGATGTCGTCACTCGGACGCGTGCGGAACTGGATCTTTACGACCAAGCGGCAGTTGACGGTTTTCTGGCTGTCGAAAAGCCTGATGTTGTTCTGAATGCCGCTGCAAGGGTGGGGGGGGTTTACGCTAACAATACCTACCCGGCGGAGTTTATCCGAGAAAACTTAGCAATTAACCTGAACCTCGTTCATTCCTCTTGGAATAACGGCGTAAAGCGTTTTCTCAACTTGGGAAGTTCATGTATTTACCCCCGTGGTGCACCCCAACCGATGAAAGAGGAGTGCTTGCTTACGGGTACTTTGGAAAAGACGAACGAGGCCTATGCCGTTGCGAAAATCTGTGGTTTGGAACTATGCCGTCACTACCGTAACCAGTACGGTGTGCTCTTTCATTCGGCAATGCCTACGAACCTTTATGGTCCGGGCGATAATTATCATCCCGAGAATTCCCACGTGTTGCCTGCTCTCATGCGTAAGTTCCACGAGGCAAAAGAGGCTGGAGCTCCTCAGGTAACCATTTGGGGGACTGGAAAACCACGTCGCGAATTCCTGCACGTCGAGGATTTGGCGGCGGCCCTGCTGCATCTTCTGAAACTGGAAGATCCTCCCGATTGGGTTAATGTCGGATGCGGGAAAGACGTTTCGATCCGTGAATTGGCTGAACTTGTAATGTCCGCCGTAGGATTCGAGGGAAAAATCGTACAGGATACTTCGATGCCCGATGGGAATCCCAAAAAGTTGATGGACGTATCACGCATCTTGAGCACGGGCTGGTCGCCAAGTATTTCCTTGCGGGATGGCATTGCTCGAACTTACGAGGAATTCCTAGAACAGTTGGCCGGTGGCGAACTGAGGGATTCGCGATAGCAAAGGGTGCGGTAGTCTAGTCGAATTGCTTTTTGAATTCGCGAAAGTCGTCGGACATTTCACGAACTTGGTAACGTAGAGCTTCTACTTCATCACGAAGTTCCTTGAACTCGGTCTCCATTGATTCTACTTTTTCTATGCTAGGATCAGGTGCAGGCACGTAGACTGCTCCAACCTCGCTTTCCTCAACGGTGGGAGGAGGGGCAAGGGTGTGACGCCATCGCCGTTCCTTTTGACCGGGGGCAGGATCCATATCCATAACGAGCGGTTCGGCGCGGTCTTGCATTTCCGCTACGGTTTCCTCCACGTCGGAAAGACTCTCGAAATCGAACATACGGCTAGCCCGGCTACGCAACTGCCCACCGGTTTGGGGCCCACGATTCAATAATTCGGCAAGGATAGCTCGTTCGGGTTTTATCAAGTCGAGCGTTTTTTCCGAGTGATGTTGAAATTTCGGGACTCGAGATCCTACCAGATCCATTCTGAACGCGAGTCCTTTAGTGCGTAACTGGTCGATGCCCTGTGAGACTTGCTCCTCGGAGAAATTAACTTTCGGACTCCTGTTGTTCTTTTGGTTGCAGGCGTTCAGGAGAGCATTGAGGGTCATTGGGTAGTACTCGGGAGTGGTTAACTCCTTTTCGATCAACGAACCCAGTACTCGGCATTGTTCAAAGTCGAGTTGGGGCAACTCGCTTTCGGACTCTTCCCGGGGTTGGGGTTCTTCCATGCTTTGGGGTGACGGGTCTGGGGAACCCGCAAATTATTTGAGGTGAAACTAAACGACTTCGACGTTTACTTTACGGTGTTCCTTGTCGAAATTGACCTTACCGTCCTTGAGCGCGAAAAGGGTGAAGTCGCGACCACATCCCACATTGCTTCCGGGATGGTATTTGGTTCCGCGCTGACGCATGATTATGTTGCCCGCTACGACGCTTTCACCGCCGAACTTTTTTACTCCGAGGCGCTTGCTATTGCTGTCGCGACCGTTATTAGAAGTGCTTTGTCCTTTTTTGTGAGCCATGGTTTCTCTCTTTTCTTGGGGTTACTTGGCGTTGATGGACTCGATTTCAATCACTGAAATCTGTTGACGATGCCCTTTGCGGCGTTTGTAGCCTTTGCGACGTTTTTTCTTAAAGATGATGACTTTCTTAGCCCTCTTGTTTTCAAGAATCTTGGCCTTCACGGAAGCGCCTTCGACGAAGGGTGCCCCGAAAGAGGCTTTGCCGTCGTCGAGGAGCATGAGTACTTTGTCAATATCTATGACGTCGCCCTCTGTTGATTCAGGGAAACGGTTTACAAAGAGCTTGTCGCCTTGCTCTACGGTGAATTGACTACCTTGGGTCTCAATAGTGGCTTTCATTTTGCGGAAAAAGGCTAAATAAAACAATTTTTTGGGAAAGAGGCAAGGAATTTGGAACCGGAAGATTCTTGCCCGAACCTTCCGATTGTTCATTCTCTTTTAGCATATGGTCGATAAGGAGTTAGTTAAGAAAGTCGATGCCGATAAGGTACGGGATTATTTTGGCGGTGCAAAGGTATTGGAGCATTACGCCCATGCCGCCATGGCAATAGGACTCTGGGAATCCGAGTCGAAAGTATTTCAACGAATTTTTCCAGACAAGTCGGCTAGTTTACTGGAACTGGGTTGTGGATGCGGACGCATATCCTTTGGGCTTTGGGAGTTGGGCTACAAACATCTTCTCTCAACTGATTTCTCTCGCAAGATGATCGAAAGGGCTCGACGTTTGGGCCGAGCGATGGACTACGGGGTGCACTTGCGAGTAGCTGATGCCACGAGATTGGCATTCGAGGACGATCTATTTGACGGTGCCGTTTTCGGCTTCAATGGTCTCATGCAGATTCCTGCTCGCATTAATCGCCGTAAAGCCATCTCGGAAATATACAGGGTTCTTCGGCCGGGAAGCTATTTCGTGTTCACTACGCATGATCGTGAATGCGCCAAGTGGAAGAAGTTCTGGAAGCGTGAGAAATTGGCTTGGCGCAAGGAGAAGCAGATACCCGAGTTGCTTGAATATGGAGATCGTTTCGAGTCTACGGATATGGGAAAGCTTTATATTCACGTACCGACGAAGGCAGACGTCGTGTCGGACCTGAGGGAGGTAGGTTTCAAGGTCGAGGTAGACGCATTGCGATCGCAGTTGGCGAATGAGAGTGATCTTGTAAGGAAGTTCTCGGACGAATGTCGATTTTGGGTTGCCCGCAAACCCGAGGACGTCTCAAGAGCCGACTAGGCATTCCGGGTCAAGCGTCATGGAACCGACTCGGGTCGCCGGACCCGTCATGGTGACGTTGAACTCGTCGTCTATGAGGAGCTGGATATTTCCTCCCGGCATATGGACGGTAATGCTCTCATCGCAAGCTCCCATCTTACGGGCCACGGCTCCGGCGGCGGAACTGCTACTGCCCGATGCCAAGGTATAGCCTGCCCCGCGCTCCCAGATTTCGATGCGAATGTTGTTTCGGTCCATAACCTCGAGAAACTGAACGTTTGTACGATTGGGAAAGTTGGTATGGTTTTCCAGAGTCGGACCGATTTCACAGGCGAAAACTCGGTCGACCTTGTCTACCGGAACGACGCAATGCGGGTTGCCGATTGTCGCAGCGTAGTATTGCAGGTGTCGTCCTGCCGCTTCTATCGGTTCATCGAGCACTTCGCGAGGATCGCCTTCAATGTTTACCGGGATTTCGTCACTGTGAAAACTGACTTGTCCCATCTCGACGGAAATTACGGAGGCGTCAGAGGACACTTCGCAAGTTACTACACCTCCAAGGGTATGGATGGTGAAGGGCTCAACTCCAACTTTGCCTTGGTCGCGAAGATAACGCGCAAAGATTCTCAGGCCATTGCCGCTTTTTTCGGCCTCGCTTCCGTCGGGATTGAGGATGCGAAGACCAAAATCGGCTTCAGTTGAGGAGGAGGGGCCCAAAAGGATACCATCGGAACCCAAGCCGAAGTTGCGGTGACAGATACGGATGATTTCTTTTTCGGCCAGAGGCTGAGGACATTCACTTGGTTCGAGTACTAGGTAATCGTTTCCCAAGGCATGGTATTTCTCGAAATTCATGGCATAAGGTTTAAGATTCCCGACTTCGCTTCGATACCCATTCAATTATTGCTTGATCGTCGTCACCTGCGTCTTTGACGACGGCCAAAAACTCACTGGGGTGTAGGTCGTTGGTTTGAAAGAAATTTCTGTCTCCTCCGCAACAGAACATTGTGTCGGGTGGGAGCTCGCCACGAAGTTTTGCTCTGGCCTTTGGAATAATACGGGGCAACCAGCGAATCCCCTCAATCTCATCATTTTTGGCCGGCAGGGTGGACGAATCCAATTGTTCGTCCGATGCCACTCCTCCTTGCTCGCGGAGAAAGTAATCTCTTCGAGCGTCATGAATCATTAGAAAGGTCGCTAAATCAGGTGTCCCTTCGCAAACCCAATCCTCGGCGAAATCGAAGATGTCCATTACGTTCATGCCTATCGAGGCAAGAAACTTGAGTTCCTCTTTTGAAAGAAATCCTTCGGAGGAACGTCGGCCTTGCTCGTATCGCTCTACGGCGTCTTTCCAAATCTTCTCCAACTTTGAATGGTAGTTGTAGCTCATGTGGTAGGATTATGCGGAAAATGCAGATGATGACTGGTTTCGGTGAGGATTAAGCATGGTCGGTAGGCAAAGTGTATTTGTCGCTCAAGAGAATTCAAAAAGCCGGTTTGGGAATGAAAAAGCGAGTTGTTGCGATCATATAGAGATTTCAATCGGAAATCTGTCAACCCTTCGGGGTACAGATCGTAAACCACATCAAACGGAACTTTTCAATCCGAGGCAGGTCAAGAAAGTAATTATTTCCCTGCCAGCTTGAAATCGATTTGTTTTTCAGCGTGATCCACTTGGTATACGAGAACCTTTATCCGTTGGCCGAGTTTAAGGCGTTTGCGAGGATCTCGCCCAACAATAGATGTTCCATTCGTGGCGATGCGGTAATTTTGGTCTCTGGGTAAGGTGCGCATAGGAACGAAACCTCGGGCCAAGGTATCGGGTAATTCAATGAAAAACCCTTTTTTTATGATGTCTGTGATAACCGCATCGTGCGGTGTCGGTTTATTCTCTTTCAGTTCTCGCTCATAGAAGGCGACGAGTTTTGTCTTCACGGATTCACGTTCGGCATCCACGCTGTTGCGTTCCGTTACGGAAATATGCTTGGCTATCCCGTCCAAGTGCTTGGCATCGGGTCTCTTCCTTTGGCCAGATGAAAGAATCCCTTCCACTATTCGATGAACGACGAGATCTGCATAGCGTCGGATAGGTGAGGTGAAATGGAGATAATCTTGCTTGGCCAAGCCATAGTGCCCATCCGGGGTCGCTCGATAACAGGCCTGCTTCAGGCTGCGCAAAAACTTGATTCGTAGAACTTGAGCCAAGGGATGCTTGTGAATGGAAGCAAGGAGCTTGGTGACCTCTTTTCGGTTCGTGAGATCTCCGCAAGATAGGTCATAGAGAGATACGAAAGCTCTCAGTTCTTCCAGATTTTCAGGATCAGGGTCCGGATGGACGCGATGAATTCCCGGCAATTTTCGTTTTCGCAATTCCTTCGCTACGGTTTCATTGGCAAGGAGCATGAATTCCTCGATCAGGCTATGGCTATCATCGTTATCGATTTGGAGAATTCGTTCGGGAACCCCTCTTGCATCAACCAAAATTTTCACCTCGGTGCTAGCTAAGTCCAATGAACCTGCTCTCAATCGTGAAATTCGCAGCTTGGAGGCAATGGACCACAGCGTTTTAATTGTACCTTGAATTTGCCCGAGAACACTCTCGGGAAGCTTGGAAAGCGGTACTCCCGGATTTCCTGAATATCTGCTCTGGGGTGGTTTTGCCGTGCGAATAGTCGCCAAGTCTTTTTCCGTCATGAACAGTTTTGCCTGTTCATAAGTTAGTCGTTTGTCGCTTCGGATCACGCTCTCCGCCAGCTTAGTCCCACGAAGACTTCCATCTTTGCCGAATCTAAAAAGAACCGATTTCACCAACCTGTCCTCATCCTCGACCAGGCTGCAGATTCCGTTCGAGAGTTTTTGCGGCAGCATCGGTACCACCTCTCCGACCAAGTAAGTGGAGTTGCCCCTTTTGCGGGCTTCATGATCCAAGGCTGAGTCTGGTTTTACATAGGCGGAAACGTCGGCAATGTGGACACCGACTTCAACGTCACCGTTTTCCAAGGTGCGTAGAGAAAGGGCATCGTCGAAATCTCGCGCATCGAGCGGATCGATGGTAAGCGTAAATACTTTGCGCAGGTCGCCACGCCCCGTGAGATCCTTCGGTTGAACTTTAGACGGTGTTTTTTCTGCTTCTTCGTCTACCTTTTGTGGGAATTCGCCCGATAAACCGTACTTGGCGAGTATGCCGACATGGTCGGTTACGGGGTCTCCTGCAGGACCGAGCACCCTTATAATGAGGCAGGAAGGCACTGGGGCGGGGGAGTCCCAACGGTGAAATTTGGCCAGAACCTTTTCTCCATTGCGGGCTGCGGAGATATCTCCCACCACCTTGAATGGAACGTGCAGGCGAGAGCTTTCCGCCACTAATGTCGTCTTTTTCCCCGTCTTCGACAAATAACCTAGAAACTCATCCGTTCCCCGTTTCAGAATCTTAGCTACTCCATAGCGTGGTTTTGCCGACTTTCCGGCAAATTTCTTTTTTGGCTTACCTTTGGACTTCCTCGGGGGGAGTCGTCGGAGTTCCACTTTGTCTCCGTCCAGAGCTGTTCCGGAAGCTCCTTGAGCAAGAGAAATAGGATCTTCTCGCCCTTCAATCCTAACCCCCGCTCGTCCGTTTCTTCTAAAAAAAAGAACGCCGTGGACAGAATCCTTGCCCACGGCGTTCTCAGTTAAAATTATAACGGGATTATAAGTTTACTCTGGTTTGTAAATCTCCCACCCTTCGGGTACAGCATCTTTAATGTTGGACGTGGGCTCGGATTTCTTATCATTGCCGTCCTCTTTACTGATGGCTTTTGTGAAAACGCCTTTTTCATCTTTCCCTTTGGTATCATCATACCAGCGTACGGTACCGTCGCTGAAAAGTACGTGTCCGCCTGCACCGGCCCATGCTCCTTTGGCATCCCATTTGTCATCGCCCTGATCAAGACCCCGAGACCACATTATGGGATAAGCTCCGCTATTGAGCGTACCTACAAAGGCTCTGGTGTCGGCATCATTCCCCGGAATAGCTACGCAGTAACCTAATGCCTTAACCTGCTCGGCCTGAAAATCTGCGTCGTCGTCAGGAATGTTAGCGGGTATGCCCGGACCGTCTGAGTCTTCGGCCAAGTCCTTAACTTCTTCATCTTCTCCTATGAACCATAGTTCAGGTCGTGTGTCTTTGGTCTTGTTCCGCCACCAAACTACAAATTCCTCTGCGCTGCCAACATCCTCGGCCATCGGGAACGAGCGAGTTTTTGCCGCTAGCGATTCGTACACTGTCTTGAGGTTTTTTTGAGCAACCGTGCGTCCTGCAGATCCGAATACGTCTCCGAATCCGACGAAGGCAATACCAGCCAAAATGCCGATAATTGTAATTACTACGAGAAGCTCGATTAGTGTGAAGCCCTTTTTACGCTGATTTTTCATTTCCATGGCAATTTACTTTGTTTAGAAGGTATTTTCCAGTTTGAGATTTCGTGGTTCTTTAGACCGATTAAAATCCGTTGAGCATTTCAATAGGGTAACTCAAAGGACCCACAAAGCGCAAGTGCCTTTTCCTTAGCCTCTGCCAGCGCTGTTTCGTTTTCGAAATCGCTAAGGACAAGATCAATGATTGCTCCGATCTCTTTCATTTCTGTAACTCCCATCCCTCTAGAGGTTACCGCGGGCGACCCGATACGGAGCCCGCTTGTTTGAAAAGGACTGCGGGTTTCTCCGGGAACGGTGTTTCGATTCAGGGTGACGTTTGCCTTTTCCAAGGCTTGCTGGGCTTGTTTGCCGGTGAGGTCGGGGTGAGATGGTCTCAGATCCAAAAGCATGAGGTGGTTGTCCGTCCCGCCGCTAACCAGATGATATCCGCGAGAAGCTAGTTCCTTGGCGAGCGCATCGGCGTTGGCGATTACTGATTCTTGGTATTCCTTGAAGCTCGCCTTGGCCGCTTCGCCGAAACAGATGGCCTTGGCCGCGATGACGTGCATGAGCGGGCCGCCTTGGGATCCCGGGAAGACGGCGGAGTCGATCGCCTTGGCAAATTCTTCACGGCAAAGGATCAAACCTCCTCGTGGACCTCGTAGGGTTTTGTGCGTGGTTGTGGTTACGAAGTCTGCGTGAGGAACGGGCGAGGGATGAAGTCCGGTGGCCACTAGACCAGCTATGTGAGCGATGTCCGCCAGTAGAAGAGCTCCGCATTCCTTGGCAATCCGGCCCATTCTCTCGAAGTCTATGATTCTTGGATAGGCGGAGGCTCCAACGGTAATCAGCTTGGGTTTTTCGGCCTGAGCCGTGGCTTCAATGGCATCGTAATCGATGTGACCACTTTCCGGATCTACGCCGTAATTCACGACTTCGTAAAGAAAACCGCTGCAGTTCTTTGGGTGACCGTGAGTGAGGTGGCCACCATCCTGAAGGCTCATAGTTAGTATCTTGTCGCCCGCATCAAGCACGGCGAAGTAGACGGCCGTGTTGGCTTGGCTCCCCGAATGTGGCTGTACGTTTGCGTGTTCGGCTCCGAACAAAGCCTTGGCCCGCTCGATGGCGAGGCTTTCGGCTACGTCGACGTGTTCACAGCCGCCATAGTAGCGCTTTGCAGGGTAACCCTCTGCGTATTTGTTGGTCAATACGCTACCCGTCGCCTCCATTATGGCCGGCAGGGTGAAGTTTTCCGAAGCGATGAGCTCGATATGCGTTTGCTGACGTTTTTTTTCGTCCTCGAGGGCTTGGTGGATAGCTGGGTCGAGTTCGGCGAGCGAGGCCTGGTTCAATGACATGGTTTTTTGAGACGGTATAGGTTAAGTTTCTATCTGTTTATAAATTCTTTTCAACCCAAGCAAGGAGCGAGGGCAGTGAATCCTTCATTCTGTCGCGGCATTCACGGTAGACCTCGAGGCTTTGCCCGAAGGGGTCCGGCAGTTCATTGTCGTTTTCATCGGCAAATTCGCGCATCAGGAAAATAGGGGCTCCCTCAGGGAGATCAAAGTACATGTTGATCAATACCCGGTGAGATTCGGTCATGCAGAAAACCGCCGAGGCGTTTTGCAGGGTAGTCCGAGTAAGGACCGAACTTCTGTGGTCGGAGAGGTCCAAACCCACTTCTTCGCATGCGGTTATCGAATTGCCGGATGCCTTGTCGCCTTCGACGGCGGAAAGACCAGTTGAGAAAACCTGAATTTTCTTTTTGGTACCAGATTTTGCGAGGGCATCCGCAAAAAGTTTTTCCGCCATTGGACTACGGCAAATGTTTGCCGTGCACACGAAAAGGATGAGCTTCTCCTTCTTTCGCTCTTTTTTTTCTCTGCTTTTACGTCCCATTCCCTTTGGTTTCGGGCCTGTTTTCTCCGCCTCGGCGAGAAAAGGCAAGGTCGAATGCTTTAGCTTCTATTCAACTCCCTGTGCCCGATGTCGCGACGCAAGAATTTGGATGTGAAATCGATGCTGTCGCACAATGCATAGGCACGCTCGGCGGCCTCGGTCAGGGTAGCTCCACGGCCAACTGCTCCGATCACTCTTCCTCCTGCTG
>CALBIN010000306.1 GCA_937893275.1 uncultured Opitutia bacterium
GAACCCGTTTGTGCCTGCACAGAATTAATCGATTAAAGCTCTTCTATTGATTAACGCTTTTATGAGCGTGCGCACTTGACGTTTAGGGTTTCACCATGAGTATTTGTGCGTTTCCTTCAATCCCTTCAAATGTCAACATAAGCCTCTCTCTATGAAAAAAGCCGCTCTCTCTCTTTTCACTCTCATGCTAGCCGTTTGCGTTTCGTTCGCCGGCAAGGACATTCTCGAACTAAAAGGAGCCAAGGGCCCCGGCTACGGCAAGACCATCGTGCTCGTATCCGGTGACGAGGAATATCGCACAGAGGAGAGTATGCCAATGTTGGCAAAAATCCTCTCCCAAAAGCATGGATTCCATTGCAAGGTGCTTTTTGCCTGGGACAAGGAAGGCAAATACATCGACCCCAACAATCAAGCCGGCGTAAGGGGTTGGGAACATCTTGATTCCGCCGACCTCATGCTCACCGGCACACGATTTCGTCGTCCATCCGCAGGGGACGCCAAGCACATCACCAAATTCTTGGATGCAGGAAAGCCTGTAATCGGCATCCGCACGGCCACTCATGCCTTTACCGGAGGCGGATCCTTTGGTAAAAAGATTTCCTACGGTTCCTTTGGTCCACTTGTAATGGGTGAAGGTTGGGTCAGTCACCATGGTGGTCACAAGAGGGAAGGTGCTCGCGGAGTCATCGAAAAAGCCAACGCCAAGCATCCTATTCTCCATGGAGTTAAAGACGTCTTTGGACCTTCCGACGTATACGGAATCAGAAAAGTGACTGCGGAAAGAGACACGATTCTATTGCGCGGGGCCGTCACCAAGACCTTGGATCCAAAATCAGAAAACATAGAAGGCAAAAAGAACGACCCCATGCAACCTTTGGCTTGGTTGCACACCTATGACTCTTCCAGCGGGAATAAGGGAACTACTTTTTGCACCACCATGGGAGCTTCCGTAGATTTGGTAAGCGAAGACTTGCGGCGCCTATTGATTAATGCGGCCTACCATTTGACAGGTCTGGAAGTTCCCAAAAATGCCGACGTCGGCTACGTCGACCCCTTCTATCCATCCTTCTACGGCTTCATCCGCGACAAAAACTTTTGGCCCGGGCAGGACATGCAAGCCGAGGACTATGGATTGGGGAAGACACCTGCCGCTCCGGATCCCAAGGGCACCCCTAATTGGCCTTTCCGTCCGGTAAAGAAAAAATAAGGGTCTCCCGGAATCCCTCTTTTTATAGAGTCATCTCTAACGGGTGATGGTTCTTCTCCATAATCTTCCTTTATGAAATTATCTTCATTTATTTGTTTAACACTAACTGGTTCTTTTTTTCTGACTGCCCCCAAGGCAAAGACAGCGGAACACAGGTGGAACCGAACGGCAATGGGCCCAACCTTTGGTTCCAGCCTATTCAAATGGAGGGGCGATCCAAATGGATCTTTTGCAGGTATACCCAAGGCTACGGCAATATGGTTAGGTGACGAAAGCAACTCGAGCATCGGGTTCGATGCAGACAACCTCAGCATGTTTGCCGGATGGACCGATGGTTTCGTTTATGTCAAAGGCGGTCGCGATGCTTTGCTCGATCACGATGAGATTCGCGGCAAGGTAAGCTTCATCACTAAGGGACCGGGGTGGACTCAAGGAGGAGAGTGGAAGGGAAGACCGACAAAGTTCGGCCCCCTTCCCCGAGAGTGGGCAAAGTACAAGGGACTTTACCATCATGAACAACGCATCGTCTTGAACTATACGGTGGGAACTGGAGAAGTCTTAGAATCTCCTTGGGCTGAAAAGGCAGCTGGTTCGGTCGTCTTTTCACGCAGTTTCGAAATTCGTGGATTAAAAAATGCGGAGTCGGTACTGCTTGCTCAATCACCACAGGGTGGGGGAGTGGGCCAAGTTCGTGAAGTGAAAGGAGTGAAGATGTCCATCGTCCCTCGCTCCAAGAAAAGCGGAGCTGCTACTGTAATCGCCGCAACCGTGTTAGGCGATGGCAACTCGATCGGAGTGGACGGGCATCGCGCTATTGCAAAGGTAAAGCCAGGCAACTCTCAATTCACTATTCTACTTTGGGAAGGACCTGAAAAGGAACTGCAAAGCTTTGCCCTTTACGCCAAGAAGAAGTTTGTTTCTCCCGAGTTGGTGAAGTGGATGAAAGGCGGACCTAGAAAGTGGGATAAAAACCTAGAAACACAGGGAGAGCTAGGCATTGCGAAAAAAGGTGAACCCTACGCCTTGGACACCATTCAACCTCCCTTCGACAACCCGTGGGGCGCCATTCTCCATTTCGGCGGACACGATTTCTTCGCCAACGGCGATCTCGCAGTCTCCACGATGGAGGGGGACGTATGGCTTGTACGTGGGGTCGACGACAAGCTGGACAAACTTACCTGGCAACGAATCGCAACGGGGCTCTATCATCCGCTGGGGCTCCGCATAGTGGACGACAAGATATACGTCCTAGGGCGCGACCAAATCACGCGGCTGCACGACCTAAACGGAGACTCCGAAATCGACTTCTACGAAAACTTCAACAACGACGCCGAGATCAGCCTCGGTTCGCACGAATTCTCGACCTGCTTGGAAACGGACCCAGAAGGGAATTTCTACTACATTCGATGCGCCAGTGGGACTCGCCACGGCGGTTCAGTCCTCAAAGTAAGCAAGAACGGAGGCCGACTGGAACGTTTTGCCACGGGATTTCGCAACCCCAACGGATTCTTCGTAG
>CALBIN010000307.1 GCA_937893275.1 uncultured Opitutia bacterium
CCAACAAGGACCAACGCGACAAGGCGGTCGAGGAACACAAAGGATGGATCGATTGCGCCGCCCAACTCGGTTGCGATGCAATCCGCGTGAATTGCCGATCGGGCGGCAACCCCGAGGCTAACCTGAAAAACGCGACCGACGGCGTAGGTCGACTCTGCGACTACGCCAAGGGCACAAAGGTAAAGGTTGTCATCGAACCGCACGGCGGTCACTCCCAGAACCCAGACTGGTTGCTGAAGGCGATGGATGCTCTGGACCGCCCCAACGCCGGCATCCTGCCCGACTTCAATAATTTTGGTCGCTACGACCGCTACGAAGGGGTGACCAAGAGCTTACCCTTTGCTCCCGCGGTATGCGCTAAAGCCCTCAAGTTTGATGAAAAGGGAAACGAGACCCACACCGACTACTTTAAGATGCTGAAAATTGTCTATGACTCCGATTTTTCAGGCGTGATCTCGATCGAATTCGAAGGGGGAGGCATCGACCCGATCGAAGGCTCCCTGATGACCAAGAAGCTAATCCTCAAGGCACTCGAGGCTGCCAGATCATAATTAATCCATAATGATTGGGTTTTCCCTAAGGGATGGCGCCAATCAACCAAACGATGCAAATTGACAGCCCGTACCTAGTGCCGTTCGACGGTAGCTTTGACATCGCTGATGCTTCCATGAATCCCCCTGAGGGTGCACCTGATCGAAAGTCCTGCCGAAAAGCCCTCAAAAAATCGATTGGTGATTTGCGAGAACTTCAGGAAGCTCTCTATGCGGAAGATCGGCGGTCACTGCTTCTGGTCTTTCAAGCGATGGATGCAGCAGGGAAGGACGGCACCATTCGGGCCACCACATCCGGCGTAAACCCTGCCGGCTTCCAAGTGTTTTCGTTCAAGGCGCCCAGCAAGGAAGAACTTGATCACGACTTCATGTGGCGACTGAATCGTGCCCTGCCTGAGCGTGGACGGATAGGAATATTCAACCGCAGCCATTATGAAGAAGTGCTCGTATTGCGAGTTCACCCCGAGTACCTCGGAAGCCAACGCATAGACGTACCCAACGATCTCGGCGATCTCTGGACCGAGCGTTTTGCGTCCATTTGCGACTGGGAGAAACACCTTGCCCGAAACGGTACCGACATCGTGAAATTCTTCCTTCACGTAAGTCCTGACGAACAGGCTCGTCGATTCCTGAGGCGACTCGATACCCCTGCAAAAAACTATAAGTTCTCCGCCAATGACGTTGCTCAACGCGATCATTGGGAAAGCTATATGAATGCGTACGAGAAAACCTTGAACGCAACCTCGAGGGAACACGCTCCGTGGTACGCCATTCCCGCCGACGACAAGCCGTTCATGCGCATGACTGTAGCCGACATTATAATCCGCAAGTTAAAGGCAATGAACCTCAAGTATCCCGAACTCCCTCAGAACGAGCGCGACAAAATGGCGACTGTCCGTGAAAAGCTCCAAGACGAACTCGGCGAGTAAACGACAAAAGTATTTAACTCAACGGCCTGTCATCGCCGGATTTCGAGAAATCCTCTCTGTTCTTCTTCCGATCGGGAAGTTGTGAAAGCAGCATTCCCGCGAACATGAGGATGCAGCCATAGGTCTCGCGGGTGCTCAAAACCTCGTCCAGCATAAGCCAACCCGCGAACACCGCGAACACCGCTTCCAAGCTAAGCAAAATCGCCGCCCTGCTCGGGTCGACGTGCTGCTGCGCGACAATCTGCAAGGTGTAGGCGATCCCGACTGAGACCAGTCCGGCATAAAGTATCGGTCCAAAGGCGGCGACCATTGGAACGATGCCAACGTCCTCGAGCAGTAAGGCTAAGACGAAATTAAGGCTCGCGCAGATGGCGTATTGAACCACGGCCAATTGCAGAGGATCCGTCTTCTTGGAAGCATACCCGACTATCTGGACGTGAATCGCCCAAAACAATGCCCCAATAAGTACCAAGGAGTCGCCATGCCCGATCACGAAACCTTCCGTCACGCTGAGGAAGTAAAGTCCCACCGTGGCCAGGAAAGCGCCCAAAACCGTGAACCACCCAATGCGCTGCCTCAGGCAAAACCCTATGATCGGAACGATGACAAGATAGAGACCAGTGATGAATCCGGCCTTGCCCGCCGTCGTATACTGGAGTCCGACCTGCTGGAGGGCAGCCCCACAAAACAAGGCGAACCCTGCCACCCCACCAAAGATCCAAAATTGCTTCCTGCTTGGTCCAGCCTTCGTCTTCTTGTTACGCAGCAACCAACAAACAGGCAAGAGCGAGACAGCCCCGAGAAAAAACCGTAAAGCGTTGAAAAAGTATGGCCCCATGTGATCCATCCCCACCCGCTGAGCAATGAACCCAAACCCCCAAATGAGGGCGGTCAGCAACAACAGGAGGTTTGCCTTCAGCAACATGGTCGAAAAAGGGAGTACCTGGAGACGATGAAAGACAAGTGGGTCGAGAAGATTACTTATTGGGTCCCGAAGCCTTCGCCGACAGGACGAATTGGATTGCCTTGGCGACTTGCTCGCCCAGTTTCCGATTACCCAACTGAGTGAAGTGGACGTTGTTGTCGGCAATCGCGTACTTGTTCAACTGCGGTTTCATGAAAGCACGCAGGTCGTTTACCTCCACCTCGTGTTTTTTCATCACGGCAAGGGCGGACTCGAGATACTTGCGCTCGAGTTCAGGAGATATCCGAATGTCCTGCTTGAACCTTCGTTCCATCGTAGTCTCGTTGGCCGGGCAGGCAGGCGTGGTGGTCGCCCAAATGAGTTTCGCTCCCGTCTTCTTTAAGCGCCCGACTAGGGACTCAAGTCTCTTCCCGTAGGCTTCCGAGGAAAGATCCTCCTTGTGATATTCCCAGCCGTACATGTCCCACAACCCCCAGTTGAAATGGATCACATCCCATTGTTCCTTCCCTAGCCACTCTTCGATCCTGGCAACACCGCGAATGGTGGGACCGGCATTTCCCTTGTGTCGCCTGACTTCCGCCACGCCCTTGAGGTTCTCGATGACATGCGGAGTATACCCGATTGAGATCGAGTCCCCCATGATCAGGACCTTGGGCAACTCCTTGCCCTGAGCGCGATCTTCGGCCAAGACCATAAAAGAACAAAGCAAACTCAGGGTGATTTTGAATAGCAGTGATTTCATGAACGATAGATCCTTTGTAGTGATAAAATGACAGGAGGAATTCTTGATTGGAGAGGCCCCCTCAGGGCGAACTCCAAACCTTCAGTTCGGTGCCCGCCAACGGGTCGACGCTCCGGATGCCCGGCCAGTTGGTTCCATCGCCCCACCATGCCTTGTACTTGACCTTGGCTTCATTGAAGGCAGGGCGGTTCAGGGAGTCGTTGCCGCCTTGGTGGATGCGCATGCCGTCAAATCTCCCCTTGAAGAGCGGATCCTCCTGACGCAAGGACTCGATCAATACCATGGCGGAGACGGCATCCTCATCGCTCATGTCGTCGAGACAAGGCAAGACGTGGGATATGACTTGCCCTTGGTAGGTCTCGTGCATACGAGAGGCCGCCCTGCCCCAGCGGTCGGAACTCTGCTTAATCTGAAAATCAATGATCGCGGTCTCTTCGGCGGAGCCTTCCAAGGGGGTCAACTGATAAATGAGGAACTCGTCGATGCCGGAAGGCAAATACCCCCCCTCGAACTCAGCCAGGCTCCAATGGTAGAATTTAAGGAAGGCAGGCCGGGTCGGGGGCAAGGCATACCCAACGTGAAACACGATATGTCCGAGCGAAGTACGAGGCTCAGCCAATCCATAAAAGGTAAGGCCAAGCAGGACCAGCAAGGCCGACGCTATCCGGAAGAGCTTGGATCGAAAGAGGAGCTTAATGAAAGACATGCAATTGAATCAAAACTTCATCCACACAAAAGGGCAACCAGTCATTGCCCGGCGCTTCATGTTCAGCGCTCGCCGTAGACCGGTGGTTTCCAGCCTTTCGGAAGCTTGCCCCGGGGCGGGGCGCCAAGCGCGTCGGCGGGGATGGGGCGATTCTTCAATTGAACAATCGGGAGGTCGTCGGGGAGGTGTTTGATCAGCATGTCCTTAAACTCAATCGTCATGGGCGGTCCCTTGTGTAGTTGCAAGGCGAGTACGCCGTCGAACGCCCTACCCTTCCCATCGAGATCGATGAGGTCGGCGGTGGGATGCCCGTTGATCCAGTGGCGGTGGCGGTTTCCCTCGACCAGAATGCGGTACTCATGCCACTCGCCCGAAGCGAATTCCTTGACCTCCAATTTGCCCACCACCCAGCGGTCACCCTTTGGGTCGACGACCATCTTGTCGTGAGTGCGGGAAAGAATGCCGCGGCCCTTTTCCTCGTAGAGCATGCCGTTGTATTGGGATTTGTCGGCCACCACGTCGCACTGGTAGCCAGTGATCACGTCGAGCCCGAGATCGGGAGCGTGGGCACTGCGGTACTGTATGCCGCTGTTGCCTCCGGCGGAAATACGCACATTCACCTTGAGGTCGAAGTTACGCACGGTGGCCACCTTCCAGGTAATGAAATGGTTCATTTTGAGGGTGCCGTCCGACTTCCCGGTGAGGACGCCATTCTTATGAGACCAAAGGTTGGAGTTTCCCGACCAACCTCGCATGCCGCCGGCAAGCAAATTGGAAAAGCCGTTGGCTCCCGGGCGGTTGGCCACGGTGGCGGCCGCCTTGGGATGTGGCGGCGTGGAGACTCCCAAGGAACCGCTCATGGGCTGAAGCGGACCGCCCAATTCGGCCACCCGCTTGTCCGTCCGCTGACGAAATTGCTTGAGCGTCTTGCCATACTTGGGGTCCTTGGCGAGGTTGACCAATTCGTCAGGATCCTCCTTTAGGTCATGGAGGAACTCGTAGTTTTCCTCGTCGACGTAGCGGACGTACTTGTAGCGGTCGGTGCGCAGGCCCTCGAAGGCGGGAATGCGGTTGCGCACGGCGAAGTGCTCGTGAAAGGTTTGCTTGCGCCAGTCGTCCGCCTTACCGGTGGAGACGATGGGCTTGAGGCTTAGCCCTTGGTAGCGCTCGGGGGCGCCGACGCCGGCCCAGTCGAGGAAAGTGGCTGGCAGGTCGAGGTTGAGGGCGGAGTGTTCGACCACCTGACCGCGAGCGGCTTTTGGGACGCGGGGATCGTGAATGATCATGGGGACGCGAAGAGATTCCTCGTAATGCGACCATTTGCCGGCGAACCCGCGGTTGCCCAGATGGTAGCCATTGTCGGCAGTGTAGACTATGATGGTGTTGTCGGACAAGCCTTTCGCCTCGAGGGCCTTGATGAATCGACCGATTGCATTGTCGATTCCGCTCACCATGCGCAAGTAGCCACGCATGTTGGTGCGATACTTGGTCTCGGTATTCCAGCGCCAGAAGAAGCGCTCACGGTTGATCGTGGTCTTGAGGAAGTTTGGCTGTTTCTCGAAGATATAGGGATCGTTCAGTCGGGGCGGGGCGATTTCGTCCTCTTCGTACATACCGTCGACTGCCCGCGGCCAAGGAAAATGTCCGATGCCGGGGCGGCGGTCACCGTCCTCCGCGTGGCAAGCGTTGAACCACATGTTGAGGGCGAAGGGTTTGTCCTTCGACTGGTTCTCGATGAACTCGATACCGCGGTCCACGATCAGCTCGGTCTCGTGCCGTAGGGAGCCATCAGGTTGCTTCTTGTAAAACGGGTTGCGCCCGATCTGCTGGAAGACATCGAAGTGCTCAGAGGCGTTCCATCCTCTGGGCATCTTAGCGTGCCACTTGCCCGCAAACCCGGTACGGTAGCCCGCTTTGCGGAGAAGGTCGACGTAGAGCTCCTTGACGACCTCCGGGCGGGCGGAGTCATGCCGACCCGGCGTGCCATAGCTTCTTCCCGTCAGGCCAGTCAGTATGGTGGTTCGGCTGACCCAGCAAATGGATTGGCTGACGAAGGCATTTTTGAAACGCGTGCCCTCCGCGGCCAAGCGATCGATATTAGGTGTCTTGACCAAGGGGTGCCCATAGCAAGCGATGGAACTCGAGGTTTGGTCGTCGGCAAAGAAGAAGACGATATTGGGTTGCTTAGCGGCTTGGGCGAAGCAACTAGACAAGAAGTAGAGTGAGAGGATGAGGTTTTTCATTTTGTGAAAGGACTCTTTTGTCGGTTTTAATGAGCAGGGTCAACGATCCCTTGCAAGGCGACAATCGCCGACTGGGTCATTTTGCCATCGCTAAGCGCACCTTAGTCAGACAAAAGAAAACCATGAAATTCTTGCCTTTGCTATGCCTCCTTTTCGGCATTAACGGATTCGCCCAGAAACTGGCGGATCCGCCGAAGTGGCGCCAATGGGAATTGGGTCCATCGAACACGATACCGGCGGACAAGGCACTCGACACCTTCAAGATCGCACCCGGCTTCGAGCTGCAGCTCTTTGCCGCCGAGCCCATGGTGGTGGATCCCGTGGCCATGGCATGGGACGGCGACGGGCGGGCCTGGGTGGTCGAGATGCGCGGCTACATGCCGGACGTTGCAGGGACCAACGAGACCAAACTTAAGGTTGGTAAAATCGTCATCCTCGAGGACACCGACAATGACGGCAAGGCGGACAAGAAGACGGATTTCCTAGACGAGCTAATCATGCCAAGAGCCATCGCAATGGTGGACGGCGGGGTGCTAGTAGCGGAACCCCCGGTGATATGGTACTGCCAGGACACAGACGGCGACCTCAAGTGCGACAAGAAGACCAAGGTCGGCAACTACGCCCGGCAAGGACCCGTCGAGCACACCGACAATGGACTCGTACCCTGCCTCGACAACTGGATGTACAACGCCAAAAGCTCCAAGCGCTTCATCTTTCGCGATGGCAGCTTGATCACCGGCAACTCGCGCTTTCGCGGCCAATGGGGAATTTGCCAGGATGACTACGGGCGACTCTACTCCACCAGCAATTCGCGCTACCTGAACAGCGACTGGGACATGTATCACGGCGCAGCCGGAGCCTTTTCCAATCCCTCGGTGGGCACCGCGGACATCAACTCGATCCGACCCAACCCCGGCATCAACCGCGGCTACCAACCGCAGATGCTGCGCAAGGACGGACGCCTCGCACGCATCACCGCGATCTCCGGCCCTGGAGTATACCGCTCCGACCGCTACCCCGAAGGGTATGCCGGAGCCGCCTTCATACCGGAACCTGCCGCCAACGCAGTAACCTGCCACTGGTTCAAGGAAACGGAGAAGGGCCTCGGCCGAGGCACCCACCAACTTTTTCCGGACAAGGACTTCGAGAAGCGCGAATTTCTCTGCTCCACCGACGAGCGCTTTCGTCCGGTCAGCATATACAACGGACCAGACGGCTGCATCTACGTCGTCGACCTGTACCGCGGCATCCTGCAGCACAAAGTGTATGTGACAAGTTTCTACCTGAAGCCCTACATCCTCGAACGCAAACTGGAGGTACCCGTCGGGATGGGCCGCATCTACCGCATCGTCAACAAGGCAAAGGGACGCAACAAGACGCAGCCAAAATTGCAAAATGCCTCCGTCGGGGAACTGGTGAAGACTCTTTCGCACCCCAACGGTTGGTGGCGCGACACTGCCCAGCGCCTGCTGGTCGAACGCCGCGACAAAAAGTCGGTTCCCGTCCTCCAAAAGGTAATCAACTCAGCCAACAACCACTTGGCCAAGATTCATGCCTTGTGGACACTTGAAGGCATGGACGCCCTCAACTTGGCAACGATTTCAAATGGCTTGAAAGCTGATCACGAAAAAGTGCAAATGACTTCCCTCGTGGTCTCAGGGAGAATGCGTGGCACACCGGAACAGGACAAGTCGATTACCGCCTTGCAACCGCTGACCAAGAGCAAGTTCGAGCAAGTGGCCAAGCTGAGCGAACAAATGATCAAGCGATTGAACGGCCAGATCATCGCCAAGTCGGGCGGTCCCCCGAAGATCAAGAAAATGCCAAAGGATGAACATGGTGAATCAGTCAAGCGTGGCATCGAGGTCTACAACACCTTGTGCATCACCTGCCACCTCGCCGATGGCAAGGGAGCGGAAAACCTGGCCCCTCCGCTGGTGGACTCAGACTGGGTGCAAGGCTCGCAGGAGCGCCTCATCCGGATCGCCCTGCACGGCGTGCAGGGACCGATCAAGGTGAACGGCAACCGCTACCGCCACCCCGAGATCATGCCCGGCATGGGAGCGGCTCTGAAGGACAAGCAGATCGCCGACGTATTGAGCTACGTACGGACCGCCTGGGGCGGCAAAAGTCAGGTCAAACTGGAAGACGTTTCCCGTGTTCGGGACGAGCACAAGGGCCGAGTCTTGCCTTGGGAGGTCAAGGACCTCCTGAAGATCGACTGAGAAGCGCCTGTGGGCGCAGTTTCACATTGCGCCCTACAGCAGCGCTTCGATTGGATTTCCACTGCTGGCGGGTAAAGTAAAGCCGTCCCGACTCAATCGTGAGGCCGGATCGATGTTCATCGCAGCGAAAAGAGTCGCGGTGAAGTCCTCCAAGGTAACTGGATTGGATTTAACGAAGGCCGCCTGTTTGTCTGATTCTCCGTAAACGCTTCCGCCCCTGACACCCCCACCGGCAAGCATCGCGGAATAGCAGTTGGGCCAGTGGTCGCGACCGATGCGTTTGGCGCCTTTGCTGATCTTGGGTGTGCGACCGAATTCACCCACCAGAACGACAAGGGTTGAATCGAGCAAACCGCGATCACGAAGGTCTTTGAGGAGCGTGGCAACTGCTTGGTCAGCGCGAGGCAATGCGAAAGGCAAGCCATTCCATCCGTTCTCAAAAATGCCTACGTCGGCGTTGCCATGCATGTCCCAAGTTTCCACGCTGACGAATTTCTCACCCGGGGCCAACCCCGTCCACGCCGCGACGTTGACAAGCCTCACACCCGCTTCGATCAATCGTCTTGCGAGCAACAAATTCTGTCCCAGCGGGTTTCTGCCGTAGCGATCCCTGACTCGATCGTCTTCCTTTTCGATTTCAAACGCTTGTTTTGCCGCTTTTCCGTGCAACAGTTCAAACGCTCTTTGCTGATGGATTTCAAAGGATTCAAATTCAGGCCACTTCCCCGCGACCGAGAGCGATTGAGCATCCCGTAACAAGTCACGGCGACTTCGTTGCTGCTGAGCAGATAAATCATTCTTCGCATCGAACGCGCTGACTCGGAAATCAGGTGACGCAGGATTGTCGTCATGCTTCTCGCCGATCAGCATGGGGGCATACGACATACCCAAATGTCCGCCGGTCAGATAAGTGTGATCAGGCGGTGCGGCGCCGCCACCGAATTTCTGCAACCAAACGTGGCCGGGAATACTGGCGTTTGACGGACGCAATTTGTTGACCATGGCTCCAAACGACGGGTCATCCGCTGCGGGTTGATCCTTGCCGGCCAGCAACATCGAATTTGCTTTTTTATGCTCCGACACCGAGTGAGTCATCGAACGGATGACCGCGTATTCTTCCGACAACTTGGCCAAATTCGGCATCAGTTCGCAGACATGGAATCCCGGGGTGGCGGTTTTGATCGGTTTGTAGGGTCCACGAATTTCCTGCGGCGCATCAGGTTTCATGTCCCATGAGTCGAGTTGGCTCAGTCCGCCATAC
>CALBIN010000308.1 GCA_937893275.1 uncultured Opitutia bacterium
CAAGTCAGGCACCAAGGTTCCTCAAATCGCCGCCGCCATTGACCTCTTGCCCACTTTGGCCGACCTCTGCGGCATCCCCGCCAAGACGGCCAAGAAACTGGATGGGATCAGCCTGAAGCCGCTTCTGATGGGAAACGAGAACCGACTTCGAAGTTGGCCTGAACGCATCCTGATTTCCCACTGGAAAGGTCGGACAAGCGCCCGCAACCAACGTTTCCGACTAGACAACAAAGGGAAGCTCTACGACATACCGGCGGATCCCGGCCAACGCGTCGAGGTGGGCAAGAAACACCCCGAGGTGAATGCCGAGCTGTTGGCTGCGGTCAAAAAGTTCGACGAGGAAGTGGTCTCCGAACTAGGAACCGATGACCGTCCCTTTGTGATCGCTCACCCAGGTGCCAAGAGAACACAGATTCCCGCCCGCGACGCCACCGCCCACGGCGGACTCAAGCGATCCAACAAATTCCCCAACTGTTCCTACTTCGGTAACTGGACCAAGATCGGGGATAAATTGACCTGGGAAACCGAAGTGGGAGCTACTGGCAAATACCTTGTCGAAATGTGGTACGCCTGCCCGGAGAAGGACGTCGGTTCCGTGATCCAGTTGTCCTTCAACGAGGCCAAGGTGCAGGCCAAGGTGAACAAGCCCAACGATCCGCCACTGCTGGGCATGGAAAACGATCGCTCGCCCCGCAACGAGTCTTACGTCAAGGCCTTCAAGCCCATGAAGCTAGGCGTGATCGAGCTCAAGAAAGGGAAGGGCACCCTCACCTTGCAGGCCTTGAGAATCCCCGGCTCGCAGGCCCTCGAGTTCCGCCTGCTCATGCTCACCCGAGTGGATGGCTAAAGGATTCTTGATAAGCAGAAACAATGTCCTAACTTCTCGATGAGGTTTGGATAGAAACGGAAACTTCTTCTTAAAAAGAAATTACCCCAAATTTAAAGCGGCTCGCCGAAGTGAACTCGGTTGGGCGTGGCCTGGCTGACCACTGCTCGCCCCTGCAATCGTTCTATTCGAAATTAAGCATTTGACCCTTGTCTACGCCAGTCTATCCCAAAGGTTTAAACAATGAATTTGTATCTTGCAATCGACGGAAAAAAGGAAGGCCCATTCTCCTTTGAGGCGGTTGAGGAAAAGTTCCAATCAGGAGAACTGAAACCAGAGAATCTGGCTTGGAAGAGCGGTTTTAGCGAATGGAAACCATTGGTCGAGATTTGCCCTCAGTTGCTGAAATCTCCCAAGGAGAACCTGACTCCACCCAAAAAAGTAGATGAAGATGCCGAGAGGGTCCTTATGGAAAACGATTTGGAGGAGGAACCCGAGAGCATAGCTTCTCTTATGGGAATTGAAGCTTCTCCTCCTTCGGCGGATTCACCTCGTGAAGGCAGGTTCTCCGCGCTTCGGTTAACAGGGCTTTGCATGGCTCTTATGGTGCTGTCACTTTTCCTTTGGATGAATGGCTTCTCTCTCGATTCCATCACTTTTGGCTCAGTGATTGCGATCCTCCTCGCGGTAATTGCAATCCCTCTTGTATTGCTCGTGCGATTCAAAAAGACCTTTCCGGGCTTTCTTACGCAGGCGTTTGCCGCTTGTTTTGCGAGACGCGCCCCAAATCTTGGCTGTGCAAACGTGTCCCAGTGGTTAGGCCGTTTATCTTTGGGGATAGGTACTACCGC
>CALBIN010000309.1 GCA_937893275.1 uncultured Opitutia bacterium
CAGGGGATGCTCTTGGCCAGGCGACTTGTCGAGGCAGGCGTTCGTTTCGTAACGATTCAAGGTTACGTAGATACGGGAATTTATGCTTGGGATCATCATTGGGGAATTTTTCCGCATCTTGAGAAGCAGTTGCCCATTTACGATGCCAGCTATTCCGCCCTCTTGAACGATCTTGACGACCGCGGTATGTTGGATACCACCTTGGTAATCACAGCTGGTGAATTCGGTCGAACCCCCAAGCTCAATCAGAACAAGCGGGGCCCCGGGCGCGATCATTGGTCGAGTTGCTTCAGCCTGACCATGGGCGGCGGTGGCGTAAAGACCGGCATGGTTGTTGGGGCTAGCGACAAGTATGCCGCCACGCCCACTGAGCGACCGGTTTCGGTTGCTGACTTCGCTGCAACCGTCTACCATGTTCTCGGACTCGATCCTACCGCCGAGGTTGTAGCCAAGGGGCGACGAATGAAGATGCTTCCCGAAGGTTCTCCCGTCAGGGAACTTCTTTAGTCTTGATGATGCGGATTTCACTACGCAGTATTTATTCTTTGTACCCCCTGTATCCGCCAAACTTTTTACTCTCCACATTAACGAACCAGTTGAAAGATGAATACCATGAATAACCAATCTGTTCCCAACTCTCTTTCCCGCCGTAAATTCATCAAGGCGACTGCGGCAACAACAGCCATTTTGGGCTTCCCTGCCATTACCCAGTCCAAGTCGCCCAACGGCAAGCTGGCGGTAGGCCTCATAGGGGTAGGGGGACGTGGTCGCGGCCACGTCGCCGCCTGTCGAAACGAACAGGTTGTAGCCCTCTGCGACGTGAACAAAAAAAATCTGGATGGGGCCGCTCGCTTTCCCTGGTGCAAGGGAGCTCGGACCTACAAGGACTTTCGGAACTTCTACGAAAAGATCGATGACATCGATGCGGTCGTTGTTTCCACGACTGAGCATACCCATGCTTTTGCCACCTTGCCCGCCCTGCAGGCCAAGAAGCACGTCTATTGCGAAAAGCCGCTTACCCGCGACGTCCACGAGTGCCGAATTATTACCGAAGCCGCAGCCAAGGCCGGCGTGCAGACCCAGATGGGCACGCAAATTCACTCCGGAGGAAACTATAGGCGGGTTGTGGAATTGATCCAGTCGGGTGCCATTGGACCAGTGCGCGAAGCCCACACTTGGGTCAGTCGCGCCTGGGGATGGAAAAGTCCCGCTGACGATACACCTAAGGAATCTCAACCCGTGCCGCCCGAACTCGATTGGGACCTGTGGATTGGCCCCGCGCCATTTAGGCCCTTTCATTCGGTTTATTTTCCAGGTCCGAAATGGTACCGCTGGTGGGACTTCGGAAACGGCACGATGTCGGATCTTGGCAGCCATCGCAACGACCTGCCGTGGTGGGCCCTGAAGCTCGATGCGCCGCTCACCATCGAGCCTTTGACCGGACCCAAGCCCCACCACGACATTGCCCCTGCCTCTATGAGCGTGAAATACACCTTCGGCGCCCGCGGAGATGGTTATCCCGCGGTCGAGCACACCTGGTACCAAGGCACCGAGAAACCGAAGATCTGGCACGAGAAAAAGATACCCCAGTGGGGCAATGGCACCCTCTTCATCGGTGAAAAGGGCATGCTCTTGTCCGAGTACAGCAAGCACGTCCTTTTGCCCGAAGATAAATTTAAGAACTTTGAGCGTCCCAAGCAATGGATCGAACCTTCTCCCGGTCAGCAGGCTGAGTGGATTCGCGCCTGCAAAGGCGAAGGTCCCGAACCTCTCTGTCACTTCGCTTATGCGGGTCCTCTGACTGAAGCTAATCATCTAGGAAACGTTGCCTACAGGGCAGGCAAGAAGCTGGAGTGGGATGCCAAGAACATGAAGTTCCCCAACGCTCCGGAAGCTGAGAAATATTTGGGGCGAACTTACCGCAAGGGTTGGAGCTTGAGCTAGCGTTAGCCTAATCCTGTTGATTTGGCATCAGCGTCCCCACGCTGACTTTTCCCATGAAAACCCTTTTTGGATTTTTTGTCGTTGGGGTTCTTCTCACCTCCTCGCTGGAAGCTCGCCCAAACGTCATACTTGTCTTTATCGACGACATGGGGTGGGGGGACTTCTCCTGCTTCGGCAACGAGGCTGCCCAGACGCCCAACGTAGATCGCATGGCTAAAGAAGGAGTTCGTTTCGAGCAATTCTACGTCAACTCCCCGATATGCTCACCCTCACGGACGGCCATCTCGACCGGTCAGTATCCGCAAAGATGGAAGATTACATCCTATCTGAGCAACCGTAATCACAACGAGCAACGCGGCATGGCCCAATGGCTGGACCCTAAAGCTCCTATGCTGGCTCGTTCCCTTCAGGAGGCTGGCTATGCAACGGGGCATTTTGGCAAGTGGCACATGGGCGGACAGCGCGATGTGTCCGACGCTCCGTCTATCACGGCCTACGGTTTCGACGCGTCCTTGACCAACTTCGAGGGCATGGGGTCCAAGTTGTTACCCCTCACCCTTAAACCAGGGCAGGATCCCAAGACACCGGGTCGTATTTGGGGCGATGCCGAGCGATTGGGCAATGGGGTCCGCTGGATGCAGCGGTCAAAAATCACCGAGGGTTTTGTGGACGAGGCCATCCCCTTCATGAAGGAGGCGGCCAAGGCCGAAAAGCCCTTCTATGTTAACCTTTGGCCCGATGACGTCCACAGTCCGTTTTGGCCTCCCGTTGACAAGTGGGGCAACGGAAAGCGCGAACTGTATCTACAGGTGTTGCGCGAAATGGACCGCCAGTTCGGCAAGCTATTCGATTTCGTTCGGGACGACGAAGCCTTGCGGAAAAATACCTTGGTTCTCATTTGTTCCGATAACGGTCCCGAGCAGGGCGCCGGTGTAGCGGGTCCTTTTCGTGGCTACAAGACGCACCTCTACGAAGGTGGAGTTCGTTCCTCTCTGATTGCCTGGGGACCTGGTCTGATCCCCTCCAACAATAATGAGTCGACGGGGAAGGTAAACGAGAAGTCGGTCTTCTCCGCTGTCGATTTAGTCCCTACCTTGCTCGAGTTGGCTGACATTCCTCATCCTGAAGGAGTCAAGTACGATGGCGAATCCCTACCCGACGTTTTACTCGGGAAAAGCGATGTCTCTCGAAAACAACCGCTACTTTTTCGACGTCCACCGGATCGCGACGCCTATTATGGTGACAACGACTTACCCGATCTTGCCATCCGCGAAGGCAAGTGGAAGTTCCTTTGCGAGTACGATGGCAGCGAGTCCGAGCTATTCGACATGGAGGCTGATCGCGGCGAAACTAAGAACCTTGCCGCCAAGTATCCCGAACTGGTGGCTCGCCTGACCAAGGTCTGCATCGACTGGCACAATTCGTTGCCGCCCGACAACGGTCCCAATATGATCCGCAAGCCAAAGAAGAGACCGGCAAAGGCACTCTACGAGTTGAAGCAAGGCGAGAATCTATCAGGTGTGGAAGCCCCCTTTTGCGAGGGTCGAAAAGTAACCATTGACGCTACCTTCGAGAGCAAAGGAAAAGACGGTGTGATCCTTGCGCAGGGTGGGGATAAGGCGGGTTACGCACTATATTTACGGGATGGTAAACTTGTACTTGGCGTTCGCCGCGACTGGAAACTGACTGAAGCGGTTTCCACTTCTCTTTTAGACGGCAGAGTTGCGGTCGTGGCGACGATCGGACAGACAGGGAAGATGACGATGTCAGTGGCCGGCAAGCAAGTTGCCGCGGCCGACGCCAAGGGCAAGCTCACTCAGCCGGGCGATGGTCTTCAGGTCGGCAATGACCTGGTCAAGCCCGTCGGCAAGTACACTGCGACCAAATTTTCTGGTAAGATAACTAAACTCAGCCTGCAGTTTGATTAGGCTCAATTTGCCGCTTTTGAGTAATATTTACTGTGCTGACTAGAAATATATACCTGCCGATTTAGTGTAAGTGAAGGATCATGTTGCAACTCACACGCCTCATACTTTTGTTTAATATTGCACTGACCGTTGGGTTTCATGCCCAAGCCGGCGACTCGATCCGTGTCTGGCCAGGGGAGGCACCTGACGAGCCTACTGGGATCGAGTCAAAGAAAGCAAAGGCGGTAACAGGTTCCGATGGGGTAATCCGAATCCCTTATGTCGATACTCCCGAGCTCTTTCATTTTCCGGCACATCCGGATAAGTCTACTGGCACTTGCATCATCGTTTGTCCCGGTGGTGGTTACGGGAAGCTGGCCTGGAATAAGGAAGGTACTGAGATCGCGATCTGGTTGAACGCATTGGGCGTGGAGGCCGTTGTCCTCAAGTACCGAGTGCCTCGTCGCGACCGCGAAAAGCCACACCCTTGGCCTCTGCAGGACCTGCAGAGGTCCATCCGCATAGTCCGCTCGAAGGCGGTCGATTGGAAGATCGATGTCGAGCGCGTGGGCGTCATGGGATTTAGCGCCGGAGGACATCTCTGCGCCATGGCTTCCTCTTACTACGGCGAATCCTCCTACAAGCCCATCGATGTCATCGACAAACTCGACGCGCGGCCTAGTTTCGTGAGTTTCATCTACCCCGCTTACCTAGGCAATACCCGTCAGGATTCCACCAAGCTTGACTCGTTGGTCAAGATAGACGCCAAGACTCCCCCGACCTTCATCGCAATCACTCATGACGACAGTGACCGGGCCATTTTCGCCGCTCTCTACTACGCCGAGCTCAAGCGCCATCGGGTCTCTGCGGAGCTCCATATCTACAGCAAGGGAGGGCACGGCTACGGCCTCCGTCCCAGCCCCAACCCGGCATCGACTTGGCCAGCCCGTATGGAAGACTGGTTGCGCTCCAGTGGTTGGCTCAAGCGATAACTTGCTTCAATCCTTTTTTTTAACCACCAAAAAAATGAACATAAAACGAATCCTCGCTCTTTCACTCGCCATCTGTTTGGCAATCACGTTTTTTATCTCCGTTCAAGCCGCTCCCCCAAACGTCATCATCATCATGGCGGATGATCAGGGCTACCAGGATCTCGGTTGCTTTGGGTCGCCCAAAATAAAGACGCCCCACATCGATCGGATGGCCAAGGAGGGCATGCGCTTTACCGACTTTTATTCGGGTGCCTCTGTGTGCACCCCTTCACGTGCTGCCCTTCTAACTGGTTGCTACGCCAGCCGGGTGGGCAACCTGGGCGTTCTCTTTCCGCGGGACAAGCGGGGTCTTAATCCCGATGAGATCACGATCGCGGATTTGCTCAAGACCAAGGGCTATGCGACCGCCTGCATCGGGAAGTGGCACCTCGGGCACCTCAAGGAGTTTCTGCCTACCAGCCAAGGGTTCGACACCTACTTCGGCGTTCCCTACAGCAATGACATGACGCTCGACCCAACCCAGCCCCTGGCCAACGACGTCGTGCTGCGGGAAGGAGTCACCTTGGAGAACATCAAGAACCGGGTGAAGAAAAACCTGGTGCCTCTGATGCGCGATACCAAGATCATCGAATATCCTGCCGACCAGAACACCCTGACCAAGCGCTACACCGAGGAAGCCATCTCCTTCATCAAAAAGAACAAGGAAAAGCCCTTCTTCATCTACCTTCCCCACACCATGCCTCACATTCCCCTCTATGCGACTGCTCTCTTCGAGGGCAAAAGCCAAATTGGCCTTTACGGGGACACCATAGAGGAACTTGACTGGTCGACCGGGCAAATTCTCGAGACCCTCCGCAAGCACAAGCTCGAGAAGAACACCTTGGTCGTCTATACCTCAGACAATGGCCCTTGGAAACTGGCATCCAACTCCTGGGTGAAGGGCAACATGAACCGTCGCGTGGGTGGTTTTGCCCATCCTCTGAAAGGCTACAAGTTTTCCCGCTTCGAGGGCGGGATGCGGGTGCCCACCGTGATGTGGTGGCCAGGACGGATTCCCGCCGGCAAGGAGTGCTCCGAAGTGGCCGCCAGTATGGACTTTCTTCCGACTTGTGCCGCTCTTGCCGGAGCAAAACTTCCAGAAGACCGTGTGATCGATGGCAAGAATCTCTTGCCTTTGTTGGAAGGGCGCCAAGGGGCCAAGAGCCCGCACGAGGCATTCTTCTACCGTACCGAGGCGGTGAGAAGCGGAAAATGGAAATTGAAGCGGAAGGAACTGTACAACTTGGAGGAGGACATTGGGGAAACCAAGAACCTCGCCGGAGCCAACCCCGAGGTCGTCAAGCGCCTCGGGGGGTATTTGTCCGCCCACAAGGAAGACTTGGCCAAGAATAAGCGCCCGGCGGGCGGTCCGCCCAAGCAGTCCCGCAATAAAAAGTAAGGGCTCGGTGATAGACCGCGACATTTGGTTTTCGGCAGGCTGTTTGCCAAGGTGATCGTTGTGTTGCATCCAACGGCAATCGGTTTCCATTTATAATCGTCTTAAATATCATTTTTTCGTCTATTTACCTTTATGCTTTTCCATTATTGCATGCGGATTGAAGCAAGATTTTGAGAGTTTCCCGTTTAGGATTTCTTGGGGCATGGGCGTATGCCTGCTTGCTTGGGGTGACCACATCGGGGCACGCCGTTGAGTTTACCGTCGAGACGGGACCCAATTTTAAAGTCAGGGTAGCTCAGGACGACTTGCTGGCTGGTATTCCATTCCAGTCCAATCTCGAACTGGCTGCAGGAGATTTGCTCAAACTGACTGACGGAATTGGAAGTAAGTCCAACTCTTCTTTTCGGACCTTTGCCCAGGACGACGTCAAGGATTGGGTGATTACTTTTTCAAACCTTAAGATCGTGGAAATTAAGGAGATCCGGGTATTTTCTTGGAATGGGGATCATCGATCGCAACAGGACTTTGATCTTGCCTACAGCATGGACCGAGGGAAAACCTTCGTCACCCTAGCCAAGCGTCTTCTAGCTCCAGAAAACGGGGTCTGTAACTTGACTCGCATTCCTTGCTCTTTGACCAAAGTGACTGATCTTAGTTTTGTCTTCCGCAATCCGGGAGACGACCTTCACCCCAAAAACGCTCGGCACTCCTCACTTCTTGAGATCGACGCCATCGGGATTCCCGTGATTCCCCTTAGTTTGGCGGAGGCCAAAGACGTGGGGCGGGCCAACTCAGCCTTGCTTGCGGGTCAAGCGGTCGAGGAACGCAAAGACGGGCTTTTGCCTGAAAAATCGGCCAAGGCGAACCTCTCCGTTTTCCATTCTTCCATCCAACCCGCGCTTGAACAAAGTTGCCTCCATTGCCATGGGGCTGAAATGCAGAAAGGCAAATTTCGAATCGACGTCCTTGACCCCGACTTGATCAAGGGCGGAG
>CALBIN010000310.1 GCA_937893275.1 uncultured Opitutia bacterium
TCATTGATGTCATATTCATCAATGTTAGTATTTCGGCTAACTTCTCGGCATGCATTTGCGTAACTTCATCCTCTTTTCCAATATCGATTCCTTTCGCCTCGTGCTCGGAATCGTTTCTTCTGAGGGTCCACAAACCATCGCGGACGATTCCTTGCTTCCTCTAGTCGCAAAAGGGGACGGACAAGCGATGAAAAGGTGTATTAATGTGTACGGGCCGCTTGTTTGGAGCATAGTTTGCCGTCGCATAAAAGAACATGATGATGCTGAGGAGACATGTCAGGAAATTTTTACCGAAATCTGGCAAAAGGCCGGCACGTACAACCCGGAAGTCGCCCGCGAGATAACCTTCATTGGAATGATCGCCCGTCGCCGTTCAATTGACTGGCAACGCAAGCAAAGCAGGCTTCCCATGCTGACTGATTTGGAGAGTGCCCCTGAAGCATCCTCCGCTATTCCAATAGCCGGAACTGGTTTGGATAGAGAACTTCTGTGGAAAGCTCTCGAACAACTTCCAGAAAAAACTCGGGAACTTTTTTCCCTTCATTTCGCGAAAGGGATGACACATGAAGAAATAGTAAAAGAAACCGGGTTGCCTCTCGGCACTGTGAAAACTCGCTTGAGGAGGGGGTTGATTGATGCACGGAAATTACTCAAGGATTTCACCCAACACAAAAATCCGAAGCTATGAGTACCGCAGAAACCTACGATCGCTTCGAAGAACTTGACGCAGGTCGCGCACTTGGGGATTTGTCCTTGGAAGAAGTCAAGGAATGGAAAAAGCTTGTGAAGGACCAACAGTCCGAAAAATCAAGTGATTTTGATTGGATTACCGTGGAACTTGAGATTGAAAACTCTGAAACCTGCCCGTTGCCCTCTTCACTAGTGACTCGTCTCAAATCCACGATACCAGCTTTTACAAAAATAGAAGCAAGGGACACATCACCTACCAAAATTGTTTCCATTTTACCCTGGCTGGGTTGGGCGGCGGCAGCATGCCTGCTTGCCTTCTTCAACCTTCCCGATTCCGATATGCCGGTATCGGTTCCCGAATTGACTGCCGCTCAAAAACTTGAAGCGTTGGTTCGGGTTGCATCCGAAACCAAGCGTCTGGCCTTTTCACCGGCGAGTGATCCCTATGCTGGAATTAGTGGCGAAGTCGTATGGAACGACGATCGTCAGGAAGGATACTTGTCTCTCACAAACCTGCCCGTCAACGACCCATCCCAAAACCAATATCAGCTTTGGATCGTGGACCCGAAACGGGATGAAATTCCCGTGGATGGTGGCGTCTTCGATATTCCGGCTGGAAGCGCCACGGCGGTCATCCCCATCCGCAACGCCTTACAAGTCTCCCAACCTGCCGCATTCGTCATCACACTCGAGCAACCGGGTGGTGTCGTTAAGTCGAAGCAGGAAGTCGTAGTCGCCTTGGCCAAATCCTGATTTTCCCAAGCGTCCTTGATTCGAGAATTTCTCTTCGCTGGTCGAATCGAATCGACCAGCCTTGCAACATCACTAGGATAGCTCTCCATGACTCCATTAGTGCGGATTCTTTTTCCCGTTGCTTTGCTATGGAACGGGCATGCTCATTCTCTGGCAAAATCGCAACCGGCCAAAGATCTGGTGTCTCCCAAGATGACACAGGAGACACCCGCACCCGGCAAAAGGGTTCGCCAAATTGCCCATGAATACAAGGGTACTCAGGTATATCATTCCCTCTACCTGCCGACTGATTGGCAAAAGGGAAAAACTTATCCCGTATTGGTCGAGTACACCGGCAACAAGTTCCCCGCTTGCGGATCGACTGGAGAAGTCAAGGGAGCCAACCTGGGCTACGGTCTAAGCGGGGGAGATGGATTCATTTGGGTCTCCATGCCTTATGTTCAAAAAGGAAAAAAAGAGAACACAGTGACCTGGTGGGGCGACCGCAAAGCCACTATCGAGTACTGTAAAGTAAACCTCCCCCGCATCTGCAAGGAATTCGGAGGAGACCCCGAAAACCTGTTTATCTGTGGATTTTCCCGTGGAGCCATAGCCTGTGGATACATTGGCTTGGCGGACAATGAAATTGCCGCCTTTTGGAAAGGAATGATTGCCCACGATCATTTCGACGGGCAAAGAAAATGGGGTTACCCGGAAAGCAACCGAGCCTCTGCTCTCAAGCGACTCGCCCGCCTCAAAGGTCGACCCGTCCTGGTGTGCGGAAACGCCAACGACTACCTCAGGGAACACCCCAAGCTCGGAGCCTTTACTTTTCTGCTCGTCCCCGTGGGAAAGATTTTCGATATTCCGGACGGCCCGGTTATTCATACCCACACCGACCTCTGGGCCCATCGTGACAGCCCCACGCGGCGAACGGCCCGAGATTGGCTGCAAAAACAAATTTCAGAGGAAAACAATCGTTAGGTTTGCAGCCATGAATTCCGCATCTGGAAATTTATCGGCATTCGGCCTTTACTATACTTGCCGGAACAATCCGATGAGGAACAAGCTGCCGAGGCTGTCAACACATGTGAAAAGACCGCACCTCGGTCCACTCCAGTTGTTAACCTTGAGCTGATTTCCCAACATCCTCTCACCCCAGACTTTTACTTCAAAATGAGGATCAAAAACCTGCAAGTACACCATTGGGTTAAAGATAAAAGATTACATGTCTCTACAAATTTGTCTTGGTTTAGGCAGTGTAAAATATAGTTTTTAAATTAGAATTTACTAACATGTTAGATTTCGGGAATTTCAAAGCAAGGGATTGTGGAAATGGGGTTGGGCGACGGTCTTTCCTAAAAACGGCATCAGCCCTGCCCTTTGCATTTGGAGCGGGTTATGGTGGGGTCGATTTGGAGGCTGCACGTAAACTAGGGGATCGCGCAAAGGCAAAATCCGTCATCCTGCTTTGGCTGTGGGGTGGCCCCAGTCACATAGATACCTTTGACCCGAAGCCGGATGCCCCGATGGAATATCGAGGTCCATTCGGCGTCATCCCGACGAAGACAGATGGGCTTCAAGTGACTGAACTGCTTCCTCAACTGGCCAAGCGTAGCCATCTTTATTCAGTGATTCGATCGATGCAGACCACCAACGGCGGCCATCCCGGCGCGGGTACCGTAGGTCTAACAGGTTTCGAGGAGAACCCGACCGTACATCCTAATTTCGGATCCATTATGTCCAAGCATCGTGGCAGGTCCGGAGCATTGCCACCTTTCTTCTACTTGGGTCAAGGTATTCCTCGGGATTTGCCCAGGAGAATTGAAGGTTACGGTGGAGGTACGCTGGGCAAGGCATACGATCCTTTCCTTGTGAGTTGCTCCGAGAATGGTAAAGTCGGCATTCCAACTCTGGACTTATTGCCTGGGATGACGCCCAACCGAATACATAATCGGCGCGGCTTGATGGCCCAACTTGATGACACAAGCCGTAAATTGGACGGCAAGGGGGTGAA
>CALBIN010000311.1 GCA_937893275.1 uncultured Opitutia bacterium
GATTGTGGGCAACCCCGGATCGTAAAAGTCGGGGGCTCGGCCCTCTGCGTTCAATCCGGAAAGAATGCCCGCCATGTCACGGCTGCGGGTGCGTTTCTTATTGGTTTCGACCAACTGGGCTTTCCATACCCCCATGGCCTCTCCTGAATTGGCAATGGTTATGGTTTCCTCTCCCTTTTTGCCGGGTTCGAGGGTCAAGGCGACCAAATCGGGTTGGAAGGAAAGGCTTGGAGGCTGAACCGCCTGCATTTCCAGCTTCACGGAGACCTTTGCTTTATTGGGGTCATTCGAAGCGATTTCCAGGCTGGTGGAGATTTGCTCGCTGGCGCTAGGTTTGCCAAGAATCTCCAAGGTTTCCTCGGTGCCGGGATTCACACTCAAGGCGCCCGTTTTCGAAGAGAAGGCGGCATGACCGAATTTGAGAGCGGAAATTTTCAATATGTCGGTTCCGATGTTCCGAATGACGAGAGCACGCTTTGCTTCCTTGCCTACCCAAACTTCGCCAAAGGCTATGGCATCCTCATCCACTTCTATTTTTGGGGTTCCCGTTACCGTAAGATTTACGGAAACTTCGATCGTTTGAGCCAAGGGATCGTTCGTCTTGTAGGCGACGATGGCTTTCTTGGTGCCTGCGGTCAATTTGGTGGCATCGACGGCGAAGCCAAGGTTAACGCTTTTGCCTGCCTCGACCGTACCTTGCTTCGGAGAAACGGAAAGCCAAGTCGATCCGGAAACCTCGACCGCCTTGAACAGATTCAAGCGTCCTCCCGACACCATCTTGCCGGCAAAGGCGTCGATGGGGTCAACGGTGTCGATCAGGATTTTCTTCAATTCCTGATGACCTGCAGAAGGGTTTTGGGAGAGAACTAGGGCGGCCGCTCCTGCAACGTGCGGGGTGGCCATGGAAGTGCCGCTGAGTCGAGCCGTTCCCCCGTTTGGAGCCAAGTTCAGGATGTTTACTCCGGGTGCGGCCAAATCCACGGTGGTTTTGCCGTAGCAGGAGAAGTAGGCTAATTTGTCGCTGCTGTCGGATGCCGCTACCGAAATGATGCTCGGGCAGTCGTAGTTGGAAGGGTAGTGGGGCCTTTGGTCGTTGTTGGTTCCGCTATTCCCCGCGGCAGCGCAGAATAGATGTCCCTTGTCTCCGGCTTTCCCGATCACTTCCTTCAGGGCCTTGCTGTAGCCGCCTCCGCCCCAGCTGTTGTTGCTGATGGGGAAATTCATTGCTGCGCAGTAGGCAATGGAATCAATGGCGTCTGCCGTGCTCCCGGAACCGCGGTCGGAGAGGAATTTCACTCCGACCAACTTTGCCTGCCAAGCGACACCCGCCACTTGTTTGCCATTGTTCGTGGCTGCCGCAATCGTTCCCGCAACATGCGTGCCGTGGCGGTTGCCATCCATTGGGTCGTTGTCCTTGTTGCAGAAATCCCACCCGTATACGTCATCGATGAAGCCGTTCCCGTCGTCATCCTTGCCGTTATTCGCAATTTCACCCGGGTTTTTCCAGATATTGCGTTGAAGGTCAGGGTGATTGTAGTCGATTCCGGTATCGATTACGGCCACTACGACGGATGCGGCCCCTTTGGTGATTTGCCAAGCCTTGGTAGCCTCGATCTTCGGCAAGGCCCATTGATCCTTCCAGTTGGGATCGTTGGGAGTTTCCGTGTGGCGGAGGATGTAATTCGGCTCGACGTAATCGACGGCAGAATCCTTGGACAGACGATTGGCCAAGTCGCGCAAGCTTGCGTTTTGGTCGACTTTGACAAGAACCAAGCTAATGCTCGAGAGGGCTCTTCCGGCGTTCCCCGGTTTTCTTGCCATGCCCAAAGGACGTTCTATGCTGAATCCACCCCCGAGCTTGCCTACATTCTCGAAGCTTGTCTTTCCTGTTTTGAAGGAGACGATCAGCTGATTGGGAGCGTGCTTTGCGGCAAACGGATCCTCGGGCACGCTTTCTCCGGCAAGTTCCCCTTTTTCGTCAAAGCGAGCCTTGGATTTCCCTGTCCCTTCGGCTCGGATTTCCTTCAGTTCGAAAGTGCCCTTGGCAAGACCTTCCAAGTTGTCGAGCACTGCTCTTTCGCTTGCCTTTTGGCCGGCTTCCACGGTTATCCGCACGGATTCCGGATTTATCCGCAGCTTGGGCGTGGCCAAGCCTTGACCCCGCAGTCTGAGTTCGAGCGACGACTGGCGTGCGTTCGAGGAAATGGTGGCCGTTCCTTTGTATTCCTTGCCTTCCTCGGGGTGGAATTTCAAATCCACCAGTTCGGATTGTCCCGGTTCGAGTTCGATCTTTTGAAAGTTCGCATTGAATGCATCGGAACTGATCGCCAATTGCGACAGGGAGATCGGCGCATTGCCGGTATTGCTCAACTTCAAGGCAACTTTTCCGGATGTGCCGACTTTTACTTCGCCGAAATCCACGTTTGCGGGGGTGACTGATAGGGTGCGGGTGGCCTCGATGGCAAGGCTTACGGGAATAGTGATCTTCGCTCGGGCGGGGTCGTTGGAGGTGATTTCCATTTGAGCCTCGTACTTTCCGGCCGCAATCCCTCCGGACTTCAAGGTGAGCTGGACGCTTTCCGACTTGCCTCCCTCGAGCGAGCCCGCGATCTTAGAAGTGTGGAGCCACTTGGGAGAAGTGGAGATGCGCACGCTCATGTTCGATTGAATCTGTGCGTTGTTGTAGGCCACGAGAAGGCCGACGTCGGCGCTTGCGTTCTGGATGCCGGTCGTCGCCCGGTTGGTCGGGCCGTCCATCTTGTGGTAGTGAAAGTGGATCACGCCATTGCGGTTGAGGGAGATTTGGAAGGTGTACTCCCCGAGTCCTGCAAAGTCTTTCACCTTGTCGTACTGCACCACGAACTCGTTGCCGGCGGAGTGGACGTAGACGTTGCCCCCGCGGGCGAGGTTCAAGTCCATCGCGAAGGGGGTCACCAAGTTGCCCGGCATCATGGGGGTGGGAAGCGGGAAGTGCCCGTGGTCCTCTGCTCCCTTTTCAAAGGTGAGGTAACCATTCGCATTGACGAACGCTTCCTTGTATTCCTTGCCGTAGAATTCGACCGAGAAGGGGAGGGCGACCTTGGCGAATCCGTCGTCCTTGTCCGAAAGTTCGCTTAGCAGTTTCCCGTTCTTGGAGATGTCGGTCCATTCGTGGTCGGGACCGGCGGCATCCTTTGAGTCGCTCCAGGAATAGCCGTGGAAGTCCGGTCCTCCCCCAAGCATGGAGATCGGGGCTCCTCTGCGTTCGTCCGTCGTTCCCTTGGCCATGGCGGCAAAATGCTCTTGGCTGAAGACCGTGCCCAAGGAGAAGGATTTTCCACCCAATCCGGTTGCGCCCTTGAGCGCCCAATTGAGAACGCTGCCTCCGCTGTTTCGGATTGCGAGGGTGACTTTTCTTTCCTCGTTCATGACGAGGGTTTGGGAAACGCTTGCGGGGTTGACTGCTATGCTTGGGGCTAGGGAAGCGATGCCGGAGGTTTTCAGGGTTCTGGACTTCCCGCCCTTTTCGTCGGTCAGTAAAAGGGCCGAACTTTCTATCTTGCCCGCTGCATCGGGGGTGAAGTAAACCGAGGCAACCACCTTTTCTCCCGCTTTTAGGGTGATCGGCAGTTCCATGCGGTGCGAGAAGGCGGAGTCGCGGAAGGTGAAGCTCCTAATCGTGATCGCCTCCGTCTTCGAGTTGGTGATCTCGATGGCGCCCTCGGCGGTTTGCCCGACGTAGGTCTCGTCGAAGTTCAGGGAGTAGGGACGGAAGGTCAAGCCGCCGTCGTTGCTCAACCTCTCCACCGTCACCCTGATCTTCCTCTTGGGTTCCTCGTGGTCGTTCGAGCTGAGGTGCAGGTAGGCGGTTACGTAGGGTTCGGATATTTTCCCTGCATTCGCCCTTACCTGTATCCTTGCCTGCTTGCCCGCGCTCAATTTGCCTTTCCCTTGATCGATTGTGAGCCATTCGGGTGTCTTCGGGCTTCCGTCCGCTTTCAAAAACAGGCTGTGATTATAACCTCCCGCGACCGCCTTGATTCCGTCCGCCTCAACCTGAACGGGTTTCGTGCGCTGTGTTGTGGTTCCGTCTCCCAGTTGACCATTACGATTGTATCCCATTGCCCATAGGCTGCCGTCCTCTTTTACGAACAGGCTGTGGTAATAATGTCCACCGTCTACCGCCTTGACTCCTCCATTCACGACCTGAACGGGTCTCGTGCGGCACCTTGTAGTGGTGCCGTCTCCGAGTTGACCGTAAGAATTGTATCCCATTGCCCACAGGCTGCCGCCCTCTTTTACGAACAAGCTATGGTAACGACCACCGGCGACCGCCTTGACTCCACCATTTACGACTTGAACGGGCTTCGTCCGCTGTGAAGTAGTTCCGTCTCCCAATTCACCGTAATAATTGCGTCCCATTGCCCAGAGGCTTCCGTCCTCCTTCAGGAACAGGCTGTGATAAAGACCTGCTGCGACCGCCTTTACTCCCCCATTCACGATCTGAACGGGTTTCGTGCGCAGGGTTCTAGTTCCGTCTCCCAACTCACCGTAATTATTGCGTCCCATTGCCCAGAGGCTGCCGTCCTCCTTCAGGAACAGGCTGTGATAAAGATCTGCAGCGACCGCCTTGACTCCCCCATTCACAACCTGAAAGGGTTTCGTGCGCTGGGTTCTTGTTCCATCTCCTAGTTGACCGTAAGAATTGTATCCCATGGCCCATAGGCTGCCGTCCTCCTTCAGGAAAAGGCTATGGTGCCAACCCGCAGCGACCGCCTTGACTCCCCCATTCACGACCTGAACGGGTTTCGAACGATGGGTTCTTGTGCCGTCTCCCAGTTGCCCATTGCCGTTGTATCCCATGGCCCATAGGCTGCCGTTCTCCTTCAGGAACAGGCTATGTTGACCACCTGCGGCGACTTCTTTGATTCCCTTGTCCTCGACTTGAACGGGTTTCGTGCGCTGGGTTTTGGTTCCGTCACCCAACTCTCCGTATCTATTGTATCCCATCGCCCTCAATCCATTTGAAAAGTTCGGGCCGTCTGCATTCTTGGAAACGATGATTTCGTAGGTCAGGTCCGCGTCACCCACGTTGGACAGGGTGAGTGGCTTTTCCTCGATCTCGTCCTGGTTCAGGCCGAAGTGGAGGCTGTCCTCGAACAGGACCAGCTT
>CALBIN010000312.1 GCA_937893275.1 uncultured Opitutia bacterium
GGCTATGCCAAGGGCTCCGGAGAAAAGAGCGGCATGGACCTGTCCAAGATCAAGCTTTTCCCACACTATCCCGACTCGCTTGAAATTCGGGGCGACGTGGCCGACTATTATTTCGAGGTGCAGCGCTTCGACAAGCTCGTGGGCAACACCATCGCGGCGCTAGAGGAAGCAGGCGAACTGGACAACACCATCATCGTGATGTCGGGCGACCACGGCATGCCATTCCCTCGTTGCAAGAGCAACAATTACGATAGCGGAGCCCGCGTACCCTTAGCCATCCGCTGGCCGAAAAAGATAAAGGCCGGAACGGTAATCAACGATTTCGTGAGCCTGACCGACCTCGCCCCCACCTATTTCGAAGCGGCGGGAATCGCCGTCCCCGGGGATGTTTCCGGCAGGAGCCTTCTATCCCTTTTCGCGAGTAAGGACGGGAGCGACCGCAGCTTCGTGATCCATGGCAAGGAGCGACACGTTCCCGGTCAGGAAAAGCCCGACATGGGTGGCTACCCCACCCGAGCCATCCGCACGCATGATTTCCTCTATCTCCACAACTTTCGCCCCGACCGTTGGCCAGCCGGCACTCCCAATTACGAGAAAGCAACAATCGGCAACGCATGGTTGGCCGACTGCGACAACGGCCCCACCAAGACCTATATGGTGAACAACCGCGACAAGGACGACCACCACCGCAAACTTTACGACCTCGCCTTCGGCAAGCGTCCCGCAGACGAGCTTTACGACCTGAAGAAAGATCCCGGCCAACTCGTGAACGTGGCAGCGAATTCGGCCTATGCCAAAACCGTCAAAAGTTTGAAAGACCAACTCTTCGCCGAACTCAAGAAAACCGATGACCCACGAGTGACGGGCAAAGGTCCCGACTTCGACAAGTTCCCCTACCTCGGCGGAGCCCCCAAGTACCCTGGCCCTCGCAAGAAGCCCAAAAAGAAATAGAGAAGGAGCCCCCCGCAAATCCGATGACGTTTTTTTGACAAAGCTTTTACGTCTACCGAACAACAATCCGCCACATTTACCTATAATCGGACCTCCTTCAACCAAACTCAAATCATGATAAAGAAACATCTCTTTCCACTTATCTCCTCGATAATCCTGTGCCAAGGCATCGGCGCCCAAGAAGCCGCCGAGAAAGCCAAGGTCAACGCGCTCGACTCGAAAATAACGGAGGTCACGGTCTATGCAGACCGGGCACGCGTCACTCGCGAAGTAACCTTCGATCTGCCCGCACAGACCGACCGATTTTCCTTCGCCAAGCTACCTAGCTGGATCGACGAGGGTTCGGTGCGAGTCAGTCTCAAGACGGCGAAAGGAGCAAAGGGGGAAGTACTCGACGTCCAGATTCGGAGAACCTACCTAACCGCCGCATCGGACGAGGACGTTCGCAAGGCGCAAGAAGCCGTCCAGGAGATCTCCGACCAAGTGAATGAACTTTCGGACAAGCAAAAGGTAATCGACCAACGCCGCAAGCATCTGGAAAGCATACGTGTATTCTCTCTCGACAAGCTACCCAAGGACGCCGCCGCACGAGAAGTAAAGGTAGCGGAATACGTCGACTTCCTTGCCTTCCTAGAAACCTCTCTGACCAAACTGAATACAGATCTTCGGACTCTTGAAAAGCAACGACGAGAAATTCAACCCGAGCAAAACGCCCGGCAGAAGCGACTAAGCGAATTGAACTCCAAAGCCCAGCTGGAGGAGCGGGCGGTGGAAGTCGCCCTGCGAGGCCAAGGCCAAGCCACCGTCGTCCTCACCTATCTACTGGCGGGAGCCTCTTGGGAACCTGCCCATGAATTGAGGGCCGACGAAAAAGGAGAGATGGTCCACATTACCTCCTACGCCGTAGTCCGCCAAACCACAGGCGAGGACTGGGGGGTACCCAAACTATCCTTCTCCACTCAAAACCTAGGTCGCACCGCACGCATCCCCGAGTTGGACACCTTGCTCGTGGGGCAAGGGGGCAAGG
>CALBIN010000313.1 GCA_937893275.1 uncultured Opitutia bacterium
CACCTCGTTCTCAGAGAGGGCGCGATTATAATAGCGGATGTCGTCCAAGTAGGTGTTGGATTGGTTGCCGATGTTAATGGCGTTTCCGGCGTTTCCGGAGTTATCGCGGGCGCCGAACACGAGTTGCGAACCGGTGGCGTTGATGTTGCCGCTTCGGCTATGCTCGTGGAATAGGGCGCCGTCCAAGTAGATTCGCTGCTTGCCGCCATCGTGTCCGTGTACGGCCACCAAGTGGTGCCACTCGTTGTCGTTCACGACAGGATCGGTAGCCGTTTTCCTGAAGTTGCCGTCTCCGCCTCCCGGTCCGTGAGTCGTGAAGGTAATCTCGTTGCTTACTCTTTTCCGTAACTGCCAGCCTTGTCCGCTTTCGCCGCGCTTGGAGATCCATGGCTCCCAGTTGCCGTCGGGTTCTTCCTTAATCCATGTGCTGATGCTGAACTTGGTACCACCGCCGAAGACGGTCTGACCTTGGCCGTCGTCTATGTTTACGTACTTGTTGCCGTTCAGATTTATGGCCTTGCCGGTGCCCGAGTTCGTTTCGGTTACGTATGCGGCTCCGTTGGTAGCGCCGTGATAGTCGTTGCCGGAGGTATCGTTGAGGTTGCCGTCGTCGAAGAGCCACTCGCCGAGCAGACCGTCGCGAGGAGGTGAATCGAATCCTTCGACGCCCTTGACCATCGATAGGATCGGACTGTTGTCGAAGCTAGGAGCGATTTCCTTGTATGGGTGAGTACTCAAGAGATTGTCCGTGGCTCCCCACTTGTGGGCAAGGTATCCCTGCACCATTTTCGTCTCTAAGGTGGTTAGCGCTCGGTTGAATATAAGAACCTCGGCCACGTCGCCTGCGAAGTACTCGGAGGCGGAAGCATCCTCGCGACCGATCTTTACGTTGATGATCTTGTTCTCGGCCGCCGAGTAGCTCGAAATCTTGGCTTCGTACGCTTCTTCTACTTCCGCGATAAAGTCGAATTCGGAGGTGGCCAATATCCTGGCGGTGGCTCCACCAGGCTGATTCTCAGTACGCTTGGAGACTACGAAAGTGCTTACGCCACCCAAGGCGTCGCGGACCGCGGCGTCGAGGAACAGGTTGTCGTTCACTCCATCGAAACGTATGGAGGCTCGCTTGCCGAACTCCTCCGTTTGGTAGCTCGGGCGAGCGGAAGAAGTGGAGAGCTGCTTGGCCAGAAGTCCGCTGTCCGACTTGTCCTTCCATTCGTGAACGAGTGAACCGTCAGCCAAGGAATCGGGCTGTCCGTTGCCGTCGACGTCGTCGGCGGCGACCCAGAAGATGAGACCGGGAACGGTATCCTTGTTGAGCAAGGTGTTGGTCGCCTTGAAGCTCTTGGTGTTGCTTGCCCATACGTCGCCCGCGCCGTTGCTGGCGAAGGCTCGGTAGAAATAAGTCGTGCCCTTGGTCAGACCCGTGAGATCGGTACCGACGACTCCTCGCGGATGCGTTCCGGAAACGGTCACGGTGTTGTCCCATGCGTTTCCGTTGGCGGTACCGTTGTCGTCGCCCCAATAGAGCTTCACGGTGGCGTTTTCGCCCCCGATTTCCACGGTGCTGTCGAGCGGATTGCCCGCTCCCTTGTAGGGGTGTCCGTCGGGCAGGGTGAGACCGTACTTGGCGGTCAGGTAGCCTTCCAGCAATTGGCGGTTACCGTCGGTCAATTCACCGTAGTACATCATGTACTCGGCGATCTGGCAAACGGAGTTTTCAGCATTGTTGTTGTTGGCGCCGAACTCGAGCCGCTGCGGCATGAACCAATCGTTGTTCGAACCGGTGGCGGGCTGGTTGTCCGCGCGTTCCTCGCCGGTGTCGTAAATGATGCAGGCGGGGTCGGCTGCCGTGTCCTTGCCTTGGTGCTTGGCGATGTACAAGCGCCAGTTGGTGTCGCGAACGTTGTCACCGTCGTCGATCCATCCGTCGAAGTGGAAACGGTTGGTGATGCGACCGTGGTGACCGAAAATCCAGTTACCGCCGTTGGAGGAGATCACGCGCTCGCTTTGGTTGCTGTTCACGTTTCCGCTGTAGCGGGATATGCCGATGGCGGTGTAGCCTTCGGCGCGCCATTTGCCCACTTCGGCGCCGTCGCGGAAGTTGTAGCTGGTCCACATACGGTCGCTCTCGTCCTTGAAGTCGACTACGGGCCTGTTGTTCAGGGTGGCCTCGGAAGTGCGGAGAACGGGCCCGTCGTGCACGTTGTTCATGTGGCGACCATTGCCCGACACGTCGAGCCAGCTGGAGATCGCGCCGCCGTCGGCTACGCCCTCGATGGCGGAAGCATCAAACCAGATGCCCAAACCGGGCAAGGTGTTGGCTTGCCACTTGCCCTCGAGCTGAAGGGTTACCCCACCCGTGCCTATTATCTTGGCGTTGATGGTGGCCTCGGTAGGCGCGACGTTGGAGGCGGTAGCCGTCTCCACGGCGGGAACGCCGATGGTCACGAAAGTAGCCTTGACCGAGGAATAGGAAGTGCCCGCCGAGTTGGTGGCCTTGGCTCTGTAGTAGTACTGCTTGCCGCCCGCCAGTCCGGTTACGGGTTTTGCGTAGTCGGCGCCCGCCTGAACGGTGCCCACGGCGACGTTGCCGTCCCAACCGGAATCGGTAAGTCCCTTGTCTACGAGACCGTAGTACAGAGTGACGGTGGGGGCGTCGGTGGCGTCATGAGAACGGAGGCGACCGATGAGGGTGGCTCCCGTGGTGGTGAAGGTGGTGGCGTTGGCGTCGTATACCGTGACGACCGGGGGCAGGGGAGTGGCGCTGGTCGTGAAGGTGATGGAGTTGGGAGTCCAACCTTCGCCGGCGGAGTTTTGGGCTTGAACACGCAAGTGGTAGGCGGTGCCTAGAGACAAGCCTGTGAGCGAGGCGCTCAAGTCGCCTACTCCTTGGAAGGTGCTCATGTTCTCGCTGGAACCCCAGTCGCCTGCAACGGTACCCTTGTCGGAACTGTCGTAGTAGACGGTCACGTTGGCGTCCTCGCCGCCCACGTCGGTGATCTTGAAGTTAAGAGCGGCGGAGTTGCCCAAGACGTCGGAAGAGGTGAAGTCGGCTGCGTCGGTGGAGAATGTCGGAGCAATCGGAAGTACCTTGACTGTCAGGATTTGTGGATCGCTGAAACCGAGGAAGTTACCTGCCTTAATGGTTACATTGTGATCACCCACGGCTGTGGTGGCGCCTGCTATCTTACCTGTGCGGTCGTCCAACAACAGTCCGGCGGGCAAGCCCGCGGCCGTGAAGCGATTCGCATTTTGCGTTGCCTGTATCGAGAATACGTTGTTTGGCGGCACGGCGCCGTCGCCGTCCCCATTGTTGTATATGGCTCCGATCTCGGAAGCGTCGAGCGCTTTGGCATAGATGCGGAAGTCGTCCAGCATACCGTTCATAGTGCGGCGCTCGTTGTCCCATGTGGTCCAGCGGCCAAGCTGTAACTTGCACTGGTTGCTGTTGTCTTGGGTGGTGTTTATCTGAGTGCGCACCCAGTTGTTTCTCATGACACCGTTGAAGTAGAGCTGGACCCTGGAATCCGCGTTGCTTCCGGTGTAGATATGAGCTACGTGAACCCACTTGTCCTTGTACTGGTCGTTATTCCCGTTCCATCTTTCGGACTGCGGATCCCAGCACCAGTGTTGCGAGATAAATCTCTTGTAGTTGTCCCTGCCCAAGTTGCGCAAAGACCAATTGTTGTTTTCGCCGGCGTCGCAGGTTTGGTCGCCATAGCCGTATAGGCCGGCTTCGCTGCCTTGACCGTTATAGGTGTAGAACCATAGGGATACGGTACGCGGTTTCTTGCCGTCTACGTTCATGTCGGCAGGCTTGGCGTCGGTGTAGACCCACTCTTGTCGGGTGAACTTTATGGACTTGCCGAACTTGCCGTCGACGAACTCGGGCAGGTTGCCGTTCAGACCTTGAAATGCACCTTCGTAGCCTCCCACGTCGGAGTAGGTCTTGGTGCCGCTTCCTTCCTCGAAGCGGAACCATGCGGTCATGTGCTCCTCGTTGGGAATTGGCGTACGGATGAGGTAGGTGGCGTTTACGTCCAAGGTACCGAAGATCGAAGGCAAGGTAAGGTGAATGGTTTGGCCGGCGTCTATGGTGCCAGCGTCGCCCACGAATGCGGTGGCATAAGCGAGGATGACGCGACCACCGGCGCCCTTGGCCTCGAGAGTTCCCTTGTTGATTATTCCTTGACCGCGAATCTGGAGAGTGCCGCCCGCCCCGTTGGAGGAGAAGGTGGCGGTCGTGCCGTCGTCGCGGCCGAGGGTCACCATGCCGTCGGACTCGATGGATACTCCGGAGTCGGCGACGTCGTGTGCCAAGTTGGCCTTGATGACGATGCCCGAACCGTTGGTTTCCTTGAGCACGAGAGCGTTGGAGCCACTGACCACGATATCCACGTCAGGTCCAATGTCGATTTTCTCGAACTCGAACACGGCGGCGTCGATGTCCTTGCCGTTGAAGTTGTAGCCGCCCTGTATTTGTCCTTGGCCGTGTTTGCCGGCATAGTGGAACCAAGATGCTCCGCTGGTGTCGAACACGAGTTTGCCCGTGGTGTATTCCAAGGTCTTTACGCCCATGTCGCCGATTACGGCGATGGAACCGTTGCCTGCGTCGACGTCGCCGAAGACAACTTCTTTAGTCGTATGCATGGCGATACGTCCGCCACCGCCGGCCAAGCCGCTGCCGGCACCGCCCTTGGCGTGAAGTTGGCCGGCATTGGAGATGTTCTCTCCCTCGATGCGAATGGAACCGCCGGAACCCGATCCGCTGGCTGCTGCACTGCCATCACCACCGTTCACAACGATGTTGGAAGTCGAGCTAATGGTCACGTCGCCGGTGCCGTGCGCCACGAGGCTGACTGAGCCTCCACCGCCGGCTCCTGAATTGGAACCACCGGAACCACCAACGGTGGCGTTGAGGTCGAAGTCACCATAAGTTACGGGACTGGCGTCGCCCGTGCCGGGACCGCCATAGGAACCACCGGCTCCCGTGACAAGCTGTCCGCCTCCGGGGCCTTCGCCCGCTCCTCCGGCTCCTCCGCCTTTCCAGCCACCTGCTATGGCGGAACTGTCGGTCGAGCCGGTTAGGGTGATGTCGGCGCCAACTGTGATGTCGCCATGGTTACGTGTCGCCAATGTGAGGGCATTATTACCTTTGACCTGCACGATCACGGAACCCGCCAAGTTGATGCGGTCGAAGGTGAAGGTGCATACGGCGTAGGAGTAATCCAAGCCGCCGGATGATACGATCTTGTCCTCGACCGTGCCGAAGGCCAGACCACTGCCGGCGGGACCACTGTATAGAAGGGTGCCTGCCGAGGTGTCGATGACCACGGAACCGGTAACCGCTTCGAGTACGGCCATGCCGCCCTCGCTTGCTTCCACGTAGAGGGTGCCGTCGCCGGCCACAAGAGTCGATCCGTCCGCATTGTATCCACCGGAAATATCGTATTGCCCGGGTATGAGAGCTTTCCGTGCGATGAGGGCTATACGACCGCCACCTCCTGCTCCGCCGTAGAAGTCGTGACCGCGTTTGCCTCCTGTCACGGACAAGATTCCGTTGTTGGTTATGTTGTTGCCCTCGAGGCGAATTGCGCCGCCTGCTCCACCGCCGCCGTTGCCGCCGTTCCAGCCATTAAGGTTGTTGCTGGCGTGAGCGAGTAAAGGAATGCCTCCACCGTCGGCTAAGATCTTTACGTCGGTTCCGATGGTCACGGAGCCGTTGCCGTCAGCCGAAAGCTCGATGGCTCCACCACCACCGCCACCTGCGCCTGCTCCGCGTTCGCGTTGCTGTCCGCCGTCCCACCATCCGCTGGCTCCCGAACCGCCTGCGCCACCGAAAATGGCTTCCAGTTTCCGGTCTCCGTAAGTAGAGCCTACGACTACGCCGCGATCGTCGGCAACGGGTCCTGTACCTTGACCCGCATAAGATCCGCCCGCGCCTCTAGGCTCGAGTTGCCATCCGGTATTGCTGAATCCGCCTCCGGCGTTCACAATCGTGGTGCCGCCCAAATTCGTGGGTTCGCCACCGGGACGACCTTGGCCATTCTGCTCAACTGATTCACCGCCCGAACCGCCGCCGAGTACGGCTATGCCGCCGGCACCGCGTCCGCCTACGCCGGATTGAGGCGAGGTTTCGGCTCCGGATCCCGCTCCGCCCGAAGCGTTGAGATCCACGAGAATTTCGATGTCTCCGTTGCTCTCGGTCTGAAGAGAGAGTGGGTTGGTTCCCGCGAACACTACTTGAAGGTTACCCGAGAGCTTGATGCTGTCGAACTTGTATTCCGCCTTCTTGTAGGCGAGGGTGTCGCCGAGGGGGGAGGTCCATGATTTCTCCACCACGGTTCCCGAGCCGGAACGACCCGAGCTGTGCTCCCAGGTGGCTGCCGAGGTGTCGAAGGTGAGAGTGCCGTAGCTGAACTCGAGCTTGTTCTCGGTCACGAAGGTGTCCGTGAGGTCGGCCCAGTCGAAACCCTTGCTGTTGGTGCCGAACACCCGGAAGTGGTAGGTGGTGTTCTTGACCAAATTCTCCAAGAGCGAAAGTTGCTCCTTTTGGGTACCGATATTTTCTCCGTTGGAAAGGGTGGAGAAGGACCATAGGCCGTCCTGATTCAAGTCCAGGGG
>CALBIN010000314.1 GCA_937893275.1 uncultured Opitutia bacterium
GGAGGGGGCAAGGTATTGATCGGTCCCGGGTACTTGCACTCCTTTGCCGTCTGCCCCGTGACAAGAAGTGCAGTGTTGAAAGTAGAGCTGCTCTCCCGTCTGGATCATCTTGCGGTGAGTGACGTCGAAATCCTTGTCGAACTTCATGCCTCGGTCCCAGCTTGAAAGGGCTTTGTCCCATTCCATGTTTGCAGTCGCTCTTATCGATTGGGACAGCTTGGCAAAGGCTTTTGCCGACCTTACTTGCTCAACCAGTGGCAAGTGCTTTTTCCCCCAGAGTGATACTGCGGTGGAAAGCATTACTCCTTTGTCCGCCAAGTGGTTGAATGCGAGAGTTTGAATCATTTCTTCGGCCTTGGGCTCGTCTATGGTTCCGAGGGTAAAGATGAGTTGTTCGGCGACCCGGGGATCGCGTTCCTTCTCCAAAGAAGCAAGAAGATCGAGTTGGTCGGGCAAAGTGGTTTCGATCATCTGGACCATCGCCCGGCGTAGAATGGGGGAACGGTCAGACAACGCTTCCTTCTTAATTTCAAGAGTCAATGCTTTCATTCCGTGGAGAGTCCAAAGAGCATGCATGCGTGGCAGAGGAGCTTGGGTGAACCGGAAGAGACCTTCGAGGAGGGGGATGGCTTTTTCACGGTCGGGCCGCAAGAGGATGATCTTCTGCGCGGTATCGCGCCACCAGCCGACCGGATTTTGCAGGTGGCGAACCAATTCAACAGTCGATTCCTCGAGCATGCGGGGCTTTTTCCCATAGGGTTGATGATCCCTGTGCCGGATACGCCAGATACGACCCATCTGAACGTGCTTGTTCACTCCGGTGCGGCGAGCAAACTCCCGGTTTCCTTCATTGAACCAGGCCGCATCCTGAATGATACCCCTGTACATATCAGTGAGGTAGAGGCAACCGTCCGGCCCGGTTGTCGTGTTGATGAATCGGGAGTTGAAATCCGAGGAGCGCATGAACTCCTTACCTTCGGGCTCGGCCTTGCGGAGTAGGAGCTTGCCTTCCGGGTACTCGACATACGCCCGCCGGACGACATGAATGGTAGGGTCGCAGAAAAAGTAAGCGCCCCGAGAATCATAAGGGAACTTGTTTCCCCGGTAAATGGATTGTCCGCAGGCGGAGGTAAAACCGCGGACGGCGTCCACTTGGCCTCCCCGGTCTCCGGTCAGACAAATGCCGGTTGCTTTGGTGAAAGCGGGTTCGTAAGAATTACCCAAGGAGACGGGATCTCCGGCGGGCAGGTTTTTTCCGAGGCGGTGAACGGTTTTCCAGTACTTCGGGTGAAACTGAGCCGCCTTGAGGGGACGGGTGTTGTCGATCCAGAAAAGTTTACCATAATCGTCATGAGCGAGTCCCCACTGCGTCCAGTGTCCGGGTTGCTTCTCCGCCTTCCATTCACCATCGTAGAATTGGTAGCGTTCCATGTTGTAGGATATGTAAATATGGTTGTCTACGTTCCAGAGCATGCCAGAGTCTTGGTGCTCGACGGAAGTCTTTGGGCCATTTCGGCTGTAGGGGCCTCTTTTGTATAGCATCTTCTTTTCGTCGGCGACTCCGTCTCCGTCCGTATCCCGATAAGCAACAATGTCCATGGTGTCGGTTTCGCGCACCGCGATCCAATCATCTAGAGGGAGGACCATGCGGGGGAGGTTGAGGTTGTCGACGAAGATGGTGGACTTGTCCATGCGACCATCGCCGTCCAAGTCGACGAGTCGTTTGATTCTACCGTTGCGGAGCGTTTTGGTTCCTGTCCCGTTTTCATCCTGCATGTAACTGCGCATCTCTGCGACGTAGAGAGCCCCGTTCCCATCCCATACTGTAAGAACGGGTTCTTGGACCATTGGTTCGGCGGCGACAAGCTCTGCGACGTAACCGGGCGCGAGCTCGAAGGTATCCAATTCCTCTTCAGGCGTCAGGATGGAGTAGGGGTTTTTCTCCTTTTTTGCCTGACTCGCCCTTTGCTCGGGAGGCTTTGTATTGTTTTTGCTCCAGGTTACGGCATGAGGCTGGATAAAGGAAACCTCATCCGTCCCGGGGAATTCGGGTGGAATGGGCAGTGTGACTTTACCCGTAGCGGCATATTCCACGGAGCGGGCAAAAATGGTCTGAAAGCCAACGCAGTGTAAGCCGTCCCAATCGGCCTGTCCTCTCCAAAAATGACCCATGGTGGTGACGATGACCCGACCCTTGCCATACTTGACTTCGTAAGTGATGGGTTCGTGCTCGCCCGTTCCACCTTGTTTCCGGCTGGAAAAAGCGGAGGAAAGAATACTCAGGTTCTTGGCAGGCCCCCGCATGTTGTGATAGAGTTCGTCTTTACCGTGCATCCATAGGGCTGGAATACCTTCCATTATCGGATGCATGGGTTTCCGGACTGCGACTTGGAAGGGGTGCCTGGAACCATGTCCCGAGTTACAGTCCTTGCAAGCGACGAAGGGCTTGTTTTTGAGAACTTCCCATTTGATGCAATCTCCAAAGTTTGCCGAACGCCAACCCAAGCCGATCATCTCATTATAGGCATCCCAATTGCGGAAGGCGTTGTTAGCGGCATGTACGAGGACAAGGCCTCCGCCCTCACGAACAAATTCTACTGCGGACTCTTTGGTTTCCTCAGTCCACTCCCTTCCGTTGTAGTTGAGAACGATAGCTTGATGTTTCCGCTTGAACGGATTCCATTTTTTCCATGCGGAGTCATTTGCCTGCTTATTTTTTTCATCAGCCGTTTTCTGAATCGAACGAAAGTTCTGGTAAAAATCCTTCAGGTACATGGGAGCGTCCGCTTTGGGACCCCGGATTCCTTTGATGGATTTACTTTGGGGTGCTGTTTCCACTTCTAGGGCAAAGCGGTTGGTTGCCTTCAGTGTAGCCTGAAGGGAATCGGTGGTGCTCTGCCAGTCATGGTTGTTCTGGCCGTCCACGATGAGAACGCGGATGTGTTCTTTAGCCAGCAAGTTTCCACTGATTAGAATGAAAAGGACAAGGGTTTGGATTATTACTTTCATTTATTCAAGCATCCAAACACATATGCTTGTGGCAGCTCAGTGCAAATGCAGAGGGATTTCTTCAGCCAAGTTCAGACAATGTACCCGTCGAAGAACCGAATTGTTCGGTCCGGACTCCAAATTTTTGCAGCATGCGGAGGTAGAGGTTGGAGAGCGGGTAGTTATTTTCCTCGTCGAAACGAATATGACCTTGGTGCTTGAAACCGCCGCCCGCGAGGAAGGTCGGCAGGTTGCTGGAAGCGTGGGCGGAGGCGTCGCCGAGATTGCTGGCGAGGAGCACCTGGGTGTGGTCGAGGAGCGTTCCGCCGGGCTCGTTGGTTTCGGTGAGTTGGTCGAGGAAGCCGGCGAAGTTTTGGTAGTCTTTTTCCTCATAACGAGCGAGCTGCTCGATTTTGGAGGGATCCTTACCATGGTGAGAGGCATCGTGGTGCCCGATCTCAAGGTCCGGAACGCCTTGGTTGTTGTGCTCCCCGATGCCGAAGACGATGACGCGTGTGCTGTCGGTCTGAAGGGCTAGGCGGATGAGACCGTACCAGCGGTTCTGCGATTCGACCCAGTTGGATGATTTGTCTGAGAACTTGGAAGCGGGTTCGTTTACTTTGGGCTTGGCTTTGGCAATCCAAGCTTGCTCTTGCTTGAGGAGAATTTCCGCTTCGCGGATGGAGGTTTCCAGCAGTTCCATACGTTCACGGTCGGTTGCACCGAGTTGAGAGTGTAGGGATTTCAGTTGGCCGCGCATGTCGTCAAGGATGCTGTGTCCGTGGGAAAGGCGTTTGGTTTCCCTCTCAATTTCCGCCGCTGTGCCGTCGATGAAGAGGCGCTTGTAGATACTGGCGCGATTGCCGTCCTTGGGCACGGGAACCCCTTTGCGATTCCATGAAAGAGAGGCGGCTCCCCCCATGGAGTTCAGGGTCAGGCTGCGCACGCGAGCCTGGTTCCCGACTTGTTCGGCGGCGACTTGGTCGAGCGAGACGGTGTTGCGAATATCGTCCCCGCGGGCCACGCCGTCGGGCCCTACGCCTGTAAAAGTAGCCGCCGACGTGGTATGAGAGTTCGGGTATCCGAGGTGCGAAACGCCGGAAAATAGCGTAAAACGGCCACGATGCTCCTCCAAGGCCTTGAGGTAGCGCGGGGCTACGTATTCCTTACCAGTTTTTTCAGGGACAAGGTACGGGTGGTAGGTGCCGAGTCCACGGTGCAGAAGAACCATGCGGGCAGGTGGTTTGCTTTTGCTTTCCGCGTGAAGGCCACAGGGAAGCATGGCGTCGAGCGAGGGTAGGGCGAGCGTGGCGGCACCCGCTCGGAGGAAGGTTCTTCGTGGCAAAGGTTTTTTCATAGGTTTTATTTGTTTCGAAAAATTTGGCTTTGCACGACCTCGTGTAATAATGCCCTGAAACCGTAGCCTTTGGACTTGGTGGCGCCGACAATTTTTTCGACTTCGCGGCGGTCGGCGAAAGTGAGGTCGGCGCCGGTTCCGTAGACGAGGAGTTGGCGGGCGAGGTTACGGGTGATTTTGTCTGGGTCCTTGAGAAGAATGTTCTTGTACTCGTCGATGTTTTGAAAGGTTTGGCCGGAGGCAGTTTCCCCATGAGCTTCCACGGGGCGCGCCAGATGGACGCGTTGACCGATCCTTGGGTGGTTGGGCAGTTCCACATGGTCGATGCCTTCACCACCCTTGGATACACGATAGCGTTCGCGCCATCCGCCGAGCACGTCGAAGTTTTCCAGGGCGAAGCCGGGCGGGTCGATTTTGACGTGGCAGGAAGCGCAGACGGCCTGAGTCTTATGGGCCTTCATTTGTTCCCGCAGGGTGACGGCTCCGCGGATGTCGGGCTCAATGGCTTCGACGTCGGGGGGTGGGGGAGAGGGTGGCATGCCCAGCAGACGATCGAGCACGAACGCGCCGCGCATGATGGGGGACGTATAGGTGGCGTTCGTGGTGAGCTTGAGGATGCTGGCCTGCGTGAGGAGACCGCCCCTGTGGGAGTTGGCAGGTAGCTTCACCTTACGCATGTTCATGCCCTCGATGCCGGGGATGCCGTAATGGAAGGCTAGGCGCCCGTTAAGGAAGCTCCAGTCCGAGTGAATGAACTCGGTGACGGGGAGGTTCTTCGCCAGCACTTCCATAAAGAAACGGCGCGTTTCTTCGGGCATTGACCATGCGAGAGCCTCGTCGTATTCGCTGTAAAGTTTGTCGGGCTTCATCTCGTGAATTTCGCTCAAGTCCAGCCATTGACCGGTAAAATCGTGAACGAAGCGCCGGGCCCGCCAGTCCTTCAACATGCGTTCGGTCTGACTGCGCAAAGTCTTGTCGTCCTTGAGCAGACCCTTCCCGGCGAACTCAAGCAACTCAGCGTCGGGCATGGAGTTCCATAGCAGGTAAGATAGGCGGGAAGCGAGGGCGAAGTCATCAAGTCCGCCT
>CALBIN010000315.1 GCA_937893275.1 uncultured Opitutia bacterium
ACAAATAAATGTAGTATTTTCGGCAATTTGGCTAATAATAGGAAATTTCAGTTTACTATAAGTGTCTTGAGATACACTACTTTCTATATCATGTTTCGAAAAACAATTCTTCCTTCTTCAACTTTGGGAACAAGAATGATTTTCATGAAATCTCCTATCGCTGCGCTCGATTTTCTTTTTTTCACTAACAACTGATAACCTCGAACAATAACAACTACATGAAAACAAGACTCCTCCTCTTGTCGATGGTTTGTTCATTCGCTTATTCGGCATCCGCCGCGCCACCCGTCGTATCGGGTATAACGGCAAGCCAGCGAGCGAATACGAAAATCGTCGACGTAACTTACAACCTAACCTTGGACGCCGGTCAAAAAGCGTTCGTGGAACTCTGGTTCAGTCCCGACAACGGCTTGACCTTCCCCGTTCGCTGCGTGGACGTATCGGGTCACGTCGATTCCAACGTAACCGCCGGCAACAACAAAGCCGTCGAGTGGAATGCGGAATCCGACTGGAATCAACAATTCACCGCTCACGGAAAAATTCGCGTTATAGCCACTTATGGCGATCAACCCTCGGGATTTTCCGGTTCGGGCAATGCAGGTGCCGGTGGTAATGGCGGCGCTCACGCCGACGAATCGCTGGTTACAATTCCATGGGATGTCTTTTGGGTGCCGAATGGAGCCAATGATTTCAACAGTCTACCCGGCATTAACAAAAATGATGCAACTGGAGAAATTATGTTTACTAAAGTGAAGGTCGATCCCGAAGAAATCACCAACGCGAAGTGGAACGTTATCGCCGATTGGGCACGAAGCAACGGTTATCCGGGATTGCCCGATGCTCCCGCTAATGCCGTGGATGACGAACCGAGGACTGGCATCACCTTTTGGGAAGCTCTCAAATGGTGTAACGCCCGCTCCGAGATGGACGGGTTGGAACCCGCCTACTATATCGACGCCACCGAGGAAATCGGTGACTTGAATGGCGATGGAAACATTACCGCCGGAACGGATGTTTTCGATCCGCATGATCCTGCCCTGAATCAGGATACCAACGGGAACGGCAAATGGGACCAAGGAGAGCCCTTTACCGACAACCCCCCACAAAACGGCACTTACGAACCCCAAGAATACGTAGATGTTAACGGCAACGGCCAATTCGACGAAGGTTTATCCATAGTCTTTAGAGCCGGTGCTAATATAGCAGGTTTCGGAACGCAACTGCAAGCTCCCGGAGCCCCTTTTAATGCACCTTCGATTTCGGGTTCACCCGTTAAGGAAAACGCAAGCGGATACCGACTTCCTTCTGGAGCTGTTTTTCATAAATTGGCGACCGGTGGAAATCACAAAAAGAAATGGCCTTGGGGTGACGAAAACCCTCCCGGTTTCGGAGCGCCTGAATACGGTCAGTTCTCCGATTATGCTTTGGCAGGTAATCCCAATGACCCTGCCAACACACCCACCAAGCCAACCCCCGCAAGCAACCGCCAAGCCAACGGTTACGGACTTAAGGACCTCATCGGCAACGTCGCCGAATTTACGGAAGCCGCATGGGAAGAAACTGTTGGCGGAACTTCTCAAGTCTTTTCATATGTCTATGGAGGTTCATACCTCGGACTAGATTTTGCCGACGCGGGAGATGGGGGTGCTATTCGAGCATTTACCAACCCAAGCGGTCAAGCCCCTACAAACCTGTTTGGATTAGATCTGAGAGGTCCCGCAAGCGATACCTCTCCCGCCATTGGTTTTCGCTGCGTAATATACGACTAAGCAACCTGTTGCATAGCTTCCGCTCGATTCACTTGGCATGTCGATGAAAAGGCAGAGCAAATTAGCTCGATTGCCGCGCTCTTGGAGGAGTCGCGCCTCATTCGCGCATTTGCTTGCCTGTTGCTTCGCCGCCGTACAAGCATTCGGAAATTCCGACGGCAACCAGACCGGATTCGCGGATTCCGGAGGATTCGTTCTGGATACCCAAGACGTCGTCAATATCGGTTTCGCCGATTCGGGCGGCTTTGCCTTGGATACGGGAGGAGACGACGGCACGGGAACGATCGGAAACGACGATTCGGGTGGGTTTACACTTAACACCCAAGGCGACGGAGCAGCTCCGCCGATCGACCTCAACCAAACCGACTTTGCCGATTCGGGTGGTTTCACCCTCGACACTTCGAACGGAAGTGCCACCTCAGCTGATTCCAACCAATCGGGTTTTACCGATTCAGCTGGTTTCTCTCTCGATACCACGAATCCTCAACTAGGTGAAAACTCGGGATTCGCCGATTCGGGCGGCTTCGAGCTCGATACCGGAGGCAACAATGGTGGGGAAAATATCGGGTTCGCCGATTCGGGCGGCTTCACCCTCAATACGCAAGATGGCACGGGTTCGGGCGTAGACCTCGCCAATACGGGATTCGCCGATTCAGGCGGCTTCGTTCTCGACACCCAAGATATTGAGAGCAACTCCAATGTCTCCCCCACCGACATCCAGTTGACAAATTCGACCATCGCCGAGAACGAAGCCCCCGGCACCTTCGTAGGCGAGTTCAACGCCACCGACCACAACGAGGGTGACGTTCATGTCTTCTCCCTCGTTGCCGGCGAAGGTTCCACCCACAACCATCTCTTTACCGTCGAGGCAAACGGAACGCTGAAGACCGCCGCGACCCTCGATCACGAGTCCAACGCCACTCTCAGCATTCGGGTGAAAGCTTCCGACGAACACAACACCACCTTCGAGAAAGCTTTCGTGATAAACGTGACCGACGTTATCGAGGTCCCGGTAGTGGAAACTCCGTCTGGCGCGGGTACGGAGGCTGATCCGTATTTGATAGCTACAGTTGGCAACCTGTACTGGTTGTCGCAGACGAGCAGTGTGTGGAGCAAGTACTTCTTGCAGACGTCGAATATAGATGCATCGGGGACGGCCTTGCTGAACAATGGGGCAGGAATGGCAACCATTGGCCCTAGTTTCAGCGGCGCTTATGATGGTGGTGGCCACCTGATAGAAGGATTGACGATAAATCGTTCGTCAACGGATTCCGTTGGCATGTTTGGCCAGACGTCGAATGCGGTGATTAAGAATCTTGGGCTTAAGAACGTAAACGTACAGGGCAAGAAATCCGTGGGGGGGCTTGTGGGCAAGGCGTATACTTCGACGAT
>CALBIN010000316.1 GCA_937893275.1 uncultured Opitutia bacterium
CCCCAAGATGATGGGTCCGGTTTTTGATTACAAGAAACACGGGCAGAGCGGACAATGGGTGAGCGAACTACTACCCGGACTAAGTTCGGTGATCGATGATGTGTGCATGATCCGCTCCATGCACACCGAACAATTCAATCATTCCCCTGCCCAGCTACTCCTTCAAACAGGCAACCCTCTTCTCGGTTACCCCTCGATGGGCTCATGGGTCACATACGGTTTGGGCAGTGCCAATGAAAACTTGCCGGGCTTCGTGGTTCTTGCCTCCGGTGGCAAGACCCCTAGTGCGGGAAAGTCCCTCTGGGGTTCGGGTTTCCTCCCAACCCTCTATCAAGGCGTGCAATGCCGCACGGACGGAGGGGATCCGATCCTTTATCTTTCCGACCCCAAGGGACTAAGCCGAAAAGCCCGCCGAAAGACGCTTGATGCCATCAAGGACCTAAACGAATACCAGCACAAGTATGTCGGCGACCCGGAGACCCTAACGCGGATTTCCCAATACGAACTGGCCTTCCGCATGCAAATGTCCGTTCCCGAAGTGATGGACTTAAAAAAGGAACCCGAACACATGCTCAAACTGTACGGGGCTAAGCCTGGTCATGTTTCGGAATCCGAATCGGCAGCCGATCCGCGCCGCCTTTACAAGGGAAATGATCCGACCTTTGCCAACAATTGCCTCTTGGCCCGTCGGTTGGTCGAGAATGGCGTCCGCTTCGTCCAGCTCTACGACTGGGGTTGGGATCATCACGGTTCCTCTCTAGGCGAATCGATCGACGAAACCTTGCCCATCAAGTGCCAACAGATTGACCGTGCCATTGCCGGTTTGATCACCGACCTCAAGCAACGCGGCCTGTTTGAGGAAACCCTGATTGTTTGGGGCGGTGAATTCGGGCGCACGCCGATGATGCAGAACAACGTTCGCAATGAATTGAAGAAAGGTTTCTACGGTAGAGATCATCATCCCCACGCCTTTACCATGTGGATGGCGGGAGCAGGCATCAAGCCGGGTGTCTACGGACAAACCGATGACATAGGCTATTACATTGCCGAGAACCCAGTGGGCATACGCGATCTCCAATCTACTATCCTTAATCAAATCGGCCTCGATCCTCATCGGTTCAGCTTTGCCTACCAGGGCCTCAACCAAAGGCTCATCGGTCCGACCGAGGAAGGAAAAGTCATCAAGGACATTCTAGCCTAAGGCTTCCCTGTCCGGTCATTTGATCAGATGAAAAATCGAGCTTTGCCAATCCGAATCCTTGGACGTTTGCTTATCCCTGCGCTCTTGATCGCAACGAGTTTTGGGGTCAATCCGACCTTTGGGAAAAACACCTCCTTCCCCGTAACCAACACCCCTCAAAAACTAAGCCCTCTCATGGAAAGGGAATTACGCGGTTGCTTCGATTTCTTTTGGAAAGAATGGGTATCCGACCCTAAGAGCCCGACCTATGGAATGACGAACGGCGATTACGTCGGAATGAAAATCTACAGCCCCCTGGCCGTTGAAGAGCAGGGCTTCTATTTCGCTGCCATCGTCATTGGCGTGGAAAGAGGTTGGATCACCCGGGAGGAAGGTCAAAAAAGAATACTCATTACCCTAAAAACCCTTCGAAAACTCAAACGGATCAAAGGCTTTTGGTATCACTTTATTGATCCCGACACAGGTAAGCGGGGCTGGAAGGATTCCCACAACATCGAGCTTAGCAGTGCTACCACTGGGACCATGCTTTTAGGAGCCTTGACCGCGGCGGAATATTTTGGAGGCGAGATCGAAAAGCTGACCAACGAACTATACGCAGAGATGAATTGGAAATGGTTCACCAATCCCGAGACCAAACATCCCTACCTTGCCTGCTATCCCGAAGACCTGCCCAAGAAAATCCCGTACGGAATCAACAAAGAGGGAATGTTCGGTGGGTGGTCCGCCTACAGTGAACACATTTTTCTCTATATTTTGGCAGCCGGCTCCCCCCGGTTTGAATTCGCCACTGGTGCCGATTCCTATTATGCGATGAAAACCTTCAAGGGAAGTTACAAAGGGGAAACCTTCGTCTTCTGCGGATCAGGGGCCGCCTTTACCTACCAGTGGACGCATGCCTTCATCGACTTCCGCAACCTCCGCGACAAACTGAACCGCGATTGGTTTACGAATTCACGCCATGCCGCTCTAGCCGCCCGGCAATACGCAATCGACAACGCTAGTCGCCTAAAGGGGCTCGGACCCAATTCCTGGGGCATGTCCGCATCGATCAGCCCGTCGACTGGATACAGCGGGCACTACGGTTCCCATCCAATCGGAGCCGGCCACAAGCTTTTGGAAGACGGAACGGTTGCCCCCTACGGCGCACTCTCCTTCATGCCCTTCACTCCTGTGGAATCGAAAGCTGCTCTTGAACATATGTACAAGATTCCCGGTCTTGTCGGAGAGTACGGCCTCTACGACGCTTACAGTTACGTCACTAAAGCAAAAGGCGACCTACCCTGGATCGCCAAGAGCTACCTGGGGATAGACAAAGGGTTGATTCTTTTGATGTTCGAGAATTACTCCACACAGCTCATTTGGCGGCTGCTCCATCAAAACGCTCATATCCAAAAAGGCTTGAAAGTATTGCGCTTCGAATCGAAATAGTAACATCATAATAATTTACTATGCGTGTCATAAGAAAATTGATCCGGATGATCTTTAGCGTCTCCCTTGTCGGCGGTTGTGTCATAGGCGCCACAGTCTTCCCCGCCAATGCAAAGGAAGTATCCTTCAGCAGAGACGTTTTTCCCATTCTTTCCGACCGGTGCTTTGCATGCCATGGCCCCGATGCGCATGATCGCAAGGCAAAACTTCGGCTTGATCTGGCTGATGGTCCGGACGGCGCGTATCGAACGCATGAAGACGTCACTGCCATCAAACCGGGTTCACTCGAGGACAGCGAACTGTGGTACCGGATCACCACGGATGACCCCGATGAGCTGATGCCTCCTGCGAAAGCACACAAGAAACCGCTCACCAAGGAGGAGCAATCAGTCATCAAACGATGGATCGAAGCGGGTGCTACCTACGAACGCTTCTGGGCATTCGTATCTCCCAAGAAACCCAAGGCCCCCAAACTTAAAAACAGCAAATGGAGCAACCTTCCGATCGATCGTCTCGTTTTGGCCCAACTCGAATCCTTGAACCTCCAACCTGCCAAGGAAGCGGACAAACGCACATTGATCAGGCGCATTGCCTTCGACTTGACTGGCCTGCCCCCCACCCGGGAGGAAATCCAGGCATTCTTGGCAGACGATCGCCCCGAAGCGTGCGAGGCTCTAGTCGACCGATTGTTGACCAAGAAACAATATGGAGAGCACCTTGCCCGCTATTGGTTGGACTTGGTTCGTTTTGCCGACACCAACGGCATGCACAAGGACTTTTACCGCAACTTCATCGCCTACCGCGACTGGGTGATACGCGCTTTCAACGAGAATCTGGGCTACGACGACTTCGTTCGCTATCAGTTGGCTGGCGACTTGTTCCCTAATGCGACCAGCGACCAACTCGTTGCCTCGGGCTTCAATCGACTGCATCTCATTATCGACCGCGGGACCGCGTTGCCGGAGGAGAGTTTCTTCAAGAACGTGGTCGATCGTGTCACCGCCGTTGGCACCACCTTCATGGGGATGACGGTCCATTGCGCCACCTGTCACGATCACAAATATGATCCGCTCACCCAGAAGGACTTTTACTCCCTGTTCGCTTTCTTCAATAATATTGAGGCAGCGCCTGAAACCGGTGGTCGTCCCAGAGATGGCCTTCAACCCCCTTTTTTGGCCTTGGGTACACCTGAACAGAGTAAGAACTTG
>CALBIN010000317.1 GCA_937893275.1 uncultured Opitutia bacterium
ATAGGAAGCATAAATCGCAAGATATTATTTTTGAGCAGCTTTGCGTTGGCGTCGGCAATCCCCGCAAATACAAAATTTTCCATGACCAAAATCCATGGGGGGAGGGATATCCTCAAAAAGTGTTCCGCGTCCAGACGGTTTATGAGGTCTTGCAGAAGAGGGTTTATTAACTAAAGAAGGCGAAGGGCGAAAGTTTGAGGTCGGTGAGGGTCGCGAACTGGGCACAGAAGCTCTTCGGGCTAATTCCGTCTCATAGGCTTCACGCTGTCTTTTTCGTACTTCGAAAAGATAGGCAACGCAGGTTTTGAAGTCAGTTTCATCAACGGACAGAACATTTCGTTGTTTTGAAGTTTTTGCCGGAGAAACATGGAGTTGGTTCCCTACAAGAGCCAATGCGACTACCTCATCGCCGGCGGCACGTGCAAAACTCCCAATTACTTGACCGGAAGGAGTCTTTATTTCAAAGTTTAACGCCTGCTTTAAAGTTACGCCGGACAATGGGAATACGGAAGATGGAACCGCTGTCCATTTTTTTACGCTGGCTAGCAGCTCTTCGGTAAAGGCAGGGGCTTGGGGACCTTCCGGGGCAACGGGGATGGGAGGAGGCGGTACGAGTAACGATGGCTTCGCGGGGTGAGGTGATTCAGGTGATACCACGACTCCCGGTTCGGTTACTTCAGGAGCGAGTGAAAGATTCGTATCTGCTGAATCATTTGGTTGCTCAGCGTCCGTTGAGCCATTGTCGCACCCCCATAAAAGGAGAGCTGAAAGCAAAACTATTGTATATCTTTTTATCACAACACCAACATAGTGAGCAAGGTCTCCGTCAATGCAAGCGCCTTTACTCGAAGGTACCATTCCAAGCACCCCTTTTATTGGGTTTCAGGCGAATGCCTTGACGAAAGTGCACTTGCTCGGCATGAAAGGTTTTCTTCCATGTTGTTTTCACCTGCAAGTTTAGTTGCGATCAATTGCGCCATTTTTTCAGGCATTGCCATTGGTTCGATTCTTAATGAAGGAAATGACGATTCATGGACTGTGATGTTATCGATCTTGGGCGCTTTGGTGAATGTTTTCGTTTGGCGACATATCAGGAAGAAGAATTTGATGAATCCTGAAACGATGGAAACTGAAAGTTCCACTGAACGAGAACGGTTGATGGAAGAGTTGAGCGAAGAAGCCGAACGGCGTCGCGAGCTTGATCGAATCGAGCGAAATTGACGGTAATTCCAGATATGAGTAAATATAGGACAGGTCCCCTCGCTACCGCCAAGATGCCACCTGGTATCCCGTATATAATTGGGAATGAGGCAGCCGAGAGATTTTCCTTCTACGGGATGCGGAGCGTTCTCTTAGCCTATATGACCGTTTATCTTGCTAACCCGGACGGAACGATGGCTCTTCTTCCGGAAAAGGAAGCCGAGGTGTGGGTCCATTTCTTCGTCGGTTCAGCCTATTTCTTCCCAATTATAGGCGGACTGCTATCGGATGCTTTTTTTGGGAAGTATCGTATCATAATTTCTCTTTCGATGACTTATTGTCTGGGGCATCTTTGCCTAGCATGTATGGGGGTAATGGGAAACACCCGAGAATGGCTCTTTGTCGGTTTGCTCTTAATCGCGATAGGTTCTGGAGGAATCAAACCTTGCGTGTCGGCTCACGTCGGTGACCAATTTGGCAAGAAGAACGGTCGTTTGTTGAGTCGTGTCTTCGGCTGGTTTTACTTTTCCATCAATTTCGGGGCGTTTGCATCAGGTCTGCTTACTCCTTTTCTTCTGGAGGGACGCAACGTCGCCGGGACGATTGGTGGACAGGTTTATCCATGGGTCGAGTTTCTTGTAGGGGAAAAGGCGCAAGAGGAAATAATATTTGGTCCTCATTACGCCTTTGGTTTGCCGGGTGTGCTCATGGCGTTGGCCACCTTCGTTTTCTGGCTGGGCCGAAATCGTTTTGCCCATGTACCTCCGATGGGAGCAACTTATTTCCGTCAAGTTTTCTCGGGAGAAAGTCTTAAGTTAATCGGCCGATTATCGATAATCTTCTCTTTCTTTATTATATTTTGGTCATTATTCGACCAGTTGGGGACCTCGTGGCAAATTCAAGCTCGAAGCCTAGACCGCATTATTCCGGATTGGATTCCGGTTCTTGGAGGTTACGAATTGTTGGCCGCTCAAGTTGCGGCAGTCTTTAATCCGCTCTTCATCCTCCTGCTCATCCCGGTATTCAATTTTGTTATATACCCTTTGATTGACAGGTTTTTCCCACTTAATCCTTTGCGAAAAATCAGCATCGGTCTCTTTGTCATGACTTTCGCCTTTTCCATTGTGGCCTTTGTACAAGTCGCGGTCGATAATGGAGCAACTCCTCACATGGGATGGCAGGTTTTAGCCTGTTTGCTGCTTACCTCGGCAGAGGTTATGATATCAATCACCGGTTTGGAGTTTTCCTACACTCAAGCACCCAAGGCAATGAAGTCCTTCGTCCTTTCATTGTTTCTCCTTACAGTATCCTTCGGGAACTTTTTTACCTCGGGGGTAAAGTATTTCATTCTAAACGAAGACGGTTCCTCCAAATTGCCGGGGGCTTCCGAGTTTTGGTTCTGGACAGGATTGGTGGGCCTTGCTGCAGTTCTTTTTGTCTTTGTTTCCAAATCCTACAAGTCTAAGACTTACCTTCAGGATGAGGAGGTAGACCCAGTTGACGCCTAAGTGGTCCGAAGGGACAGATCCCTCACATGACCGCAA
>CALBIN010000318.1 GCA_937893275.1 uncultured Opitutia bacterium
CAAGGTACCTAGAACTCTAAGCTCTTCCAACTCCTCTTCGACGAAGCTCCACTCCCAGTCGGCTCCGGCAAAGAGTTCCTCTCCGCGCCATGAGGAGGGCTTATTTATAGAACTGAGGCTCGGAAAGTTCAATAAACGCCTTACTTGGAGAAGGAATCCATGAACGAACCGATCAGGACTCCAAGGCATGCAAATCTTAACTTCATAGATTATTTGAATGAAAGGGATTCTTAGTCATATGAACCGGATGAATTTCATGCGATATCTTTTATAGCTTCCCCATCCGAGCTTCGCAGAAACTCTCCCGGTCGTAAGATCGGGACACTGGATTCCTCTGCGAGATCGAGCAGGTGATGATCGTTTCCTATGAGGGCGTCCACTCTGCCCGCGACCGCAGTGGCGAGCACCTTTGCGTCGTCGGGATCCGCAGGCACCTCGATCCCCATTTCGCGGGCGTCGCACTCGATGACTTCCGCCGTCTCTACGAAACGTTGCAGGAATTTTCGGTACTTCGACTTTCTTGCCGCGCGGTTTATAATAAAGTCATACTCACGCCGCAGGGCCGGACTACTTACGGCGCGCAGTGTTTTGCCTTCGAGGCACGCATCGACTATTCGGCGACTGGCCGAACCTTTGTTCCACGCTGCCGCGATCAGGACGTTGGTGTCGAGCACCACGCGCTTCGGTCGTGGATGCCCAACGAGACGGGCGAGAATGCGAAACGGAAAAAAAAGCGGCTTCAGCATGGAAACCTTCCTCCTGTCGGAAAACTGCGCATCCTGCTCGTTTGCCCTTCGTCTTCACAGTATGTCATTGCGAGGAAGTTCGAAGAACTGACGCGGCAATCCAGTCTGCCCCGGAAGCGACATCGCCAAGACGTTATGGCTAAATTGCTTCGTTGCGTTGTCTCTCGCAAGGACAAGGAAAACAAGGGCTACAGTTTCCGTATTCCCGCCGTGATCACTTCGATCGTTCGATCGATCTCGGCGTCGCCGTGGGCGACGCTCAGGAAGCATGTCTCGAAGGCGGAGGGTGGCAGATATACTCCTTCTTCGAGGGCGTGACCGAACAAAGTCTTGAATTGGTCGGTCTTAGTTTCCACGGCTTGCTCGAAATTCATCACGGGATCTTCCGAGAAGAACAGGCACAGCATCGAGCCGACCTGTGGAACTTGCAGGGCAATCCCGGCGCTCGAGGCAGCTTCGCGAATTCCGTCGGCCAACTTCTCGCCAAGCTCGGCGAGGCGAGGGTAGGGGTCTTCTTCCTCCAATATGCGCAAGGCGGCAATTCCGGCGGCCATGGCGAGCGGATTGCCGCTCAGGGTACCGGCTTGATACACGGGACCGTCCGGAGCCAAATAGTCCATCACCTCGGCGCGACCGCCAAAGGCGCCTACGGGAAGTCCTCCGCCGATGATCTTTCCCATCGCGGTCAAGTCCGGCGTAACACCCTCTCGTTGCTGCACACCGCCTAGGGCCACGCGAAACCCGGTCATCACCTCGTCGAAGATGAGGAGAGTCTCATGTACGTCGCAGATGGCCCGAAGGAACGGAAGAAAGGTAGGCTCGGGTAGGATCAGCCCGCAATTCGCGGGATAGGGCTCGAGTATGATGGCGGCAATGTCTTCTCCTGCTTCATCGAAGGCAATCCGTATGGCCTCCTCGTCGTTGTAGGGCAGGACTATTGTTTCGCGGGCGAAACTTTCCGGGATGCCGGCGCTGTCGGGGTTCCCGAAGGTCAAGGCGCCTGATCCTGCCTTCACGAGCAAGCTGTCGACGTGTCCGTGGTAACAACCCGAGAATTTGATGATCTTCGATCGACCGGTAAACCCGCGGGCCAGTCGGATGGTCGACATCGTGGCCTCGGTTCCGCTGTTGCACATCCGCACTTTCTCTACCGATGGCACAATCCGCACGATCCTTTCGGCCATCTCCACCTCGGAGGGTCCGGGCGTTCCGAAGCTAGTTCCCTTGGACAAGGCCTCGGACACCGCTTCACGAATGGCAGGATTGTTGTGCCCGAGAATGGAAGGCCCCCAAGTGCACACGTAGTCTATGAGCTCACGATCGTCGGCAGTGGTCAATCGACAACCACTCGCCTCCTTGGTGAAAAATGGGGTGCCGCCAACGGACCGGAAGGCCCGCACGGGTGAATTTACGCCACCGGGAATCAATTCCTTGGCGCGTTCGAAAAGTTCGTTGGATACGTTCATGGATAAGAAAGGGTTAACCTAGATATTTTTGGACGATGGGGATGCGTCGTCCCACGCCGAATGCCAGCGGGGTCGTCTTCAAGCCGGGCGCCGCCTGCTTGCGCTTGTACTCGTTGCGGTCCACCTTGCGGACGACGTCCGCCACCACGGCTTCCTCGAAACCCGCAGCCACGATCTCTTCCGTCGACTCGAGCCTCTCCACGTAACGTTCCAGGATGGCGTCCAGCACCTCGTAGTCGGGTAGGGAGTCGCTGTCCACTTGGTCGGGACGCAATTCGGCAGAGGGCGGCTTTTCGATCGTTGAAACGGGTATCACCTCGCCATCAACGTTCATGTGGCGGGCGAGAGCGAACACCTGCGTCTTGGGAACGTCGGATATCACGGCGAGCCCGCCGCACATGTCTCCGTACAGGGTGCAATAGCCCACCGCCAGCTCGCTCTTGTTGCCCGTGGTTAGAAGAAGAGCCCCCAGCTTGTTGGACACCGCCATAAGGAGAAGACCCCGTGCTCGGGCCTGCAGGTTTTCCTCGGTCACGTCGGTGGCTAGTCCGGCGAACAGGGGTTTCAGCTCGCCGGCGGCCGCATCCACGATCGATTGAATGGCCAGAGTCGAGTATTCGATGCCTAGGTTGGAGGCCAAGTGGGCCGCATCGTCCTTGCTGTGTTCGCTTGAAATGGCGGAAGGCAGGCTGATCCCTATAATGTTTTCCGCACCCAGTGCCTCGGCGGCCATGACAGCGGTCACGGCGGAGTCGATCCCGCCGCTCAGCCCCACCAACCCTTTCGTGAAACCACTTTTGCGGGCATAGTCCCGTAGCCCAAGCACCAGAGCCTTGCGAAGGTTCTCCAGCGAGGCGACGTCGGATTCTCGGCCTATGGCTTCCTCGGAAAAGTCCACCACCCGGATCGCCTCCTCGAATGCGGGCAGGTGGGAGATTCGCTCGCCATCCGCATTTGCCGCCATCGAGGCTCCGTCGAAGATAAGTTCGTCGTTGCCGCCCACCAAGTTGACGTAGATCACGGGACAAGCGCACTTGGTCGCCACCTTGGCCAGCACCTCATGTCGAACGGCCTGCTTGCCTTGGTGCCACGGGCTGGCGGAAAGGTTCAGGAGCAAATCGGGAGAAGTTTCCCGCACCTCGTCCAGTGGGTCGGTGGCATACAGTTCGCCAGCCTCGTTCCAGACGTCCTCGCAGATAGTGACCGCTATCCGTTTCCCCTTGTGCTCCAAGACTAGGGAATCCTCACCCGGCTCGAAGTAGCGGGCCTCGTCGAATACGTCGTAGGTCGGCAGCAATCGCTTGCGGGCTATGTGGGCGACCTTGCCCTCCACGCACCATGCGGCGGAATTGTGGAAAGGTCGCCCGGCGTCCTTGCCCGACTTCTCCACGAACCCGATCACCGCCGGGGTGGGACCCGTTTGTTCGGCAAAGGCGTTCAGGCGTGCTGCAAGATCGCTCACGAAACGCGTTTTCAGCAACAGGTCGCGCGGAGGGTAACCACAAAGAAATAACTCGGGATAAGCCACTAGGTCCACCCCTTGCCCCACCAGCTGCTCGTAGGCGTCAATCGCTAGGGCCAAGTTGCCGTCCAAGTCGCCGACGGTCGCGTTCAATTGGGCGACGCCGATCCTCATCTCGTTGCAATCCTTTTATAATCGTTCATATAAGACCTTGATTATACAGAACATGAGCGACCAAAAGGCGAACCCAAAGGAATACGCATCCTTTATCTTGGCATCCGGATCACCCCGACGACGCGAGTTGCTGGTGGACTTGGTGCAGACTTTCAACGTGATTACCACCGAGGCCGAGGAGCTCGTTTTTCACGACGACGGCCCCGCCGCTCTCGTCATGGAAAACGCCAGAGGCAAGGCCCGACCCGTAGCCGAGTTCCGCACTGGAGCGTGGGTACTCGGAGCCGATACCATCGTGTCGATCGGCGATGAGATCCTCGGCAAGCCCGCCGACCTAGCCGAGGCCGCCGAAATGCTCCGCCTCCTCTCCGGCAGAACCCACAGCGTCCGCACGGGAATTTGCCTTGCCCACAAAGACTCCGCCTACGAGGAAGCCCGCGTGGAAACCAGCAAAGTTACTTTCCGCATGATCACCGACGCCACCATCGACGCCTACTTTGCCGAGGTCGATCCTCTCGACAAGGCCGGGGCCTACGCCATCCAGACTCGTTCCGACCTCATAATCGACCGCTTCTCCGGTTCCCGTTCCAATGTCATCGGTCTCCCACTGGAAATGCTAGCCGACTGGCTTCGAGAAGTCGGTGTCCTTTGATCACTCCCAATCCATCTCCCATGCCCGTCTCCTACTTGTCATTGCGAGGAGCGGAAGCGACGTGGCAATCCAGCGGAACCATCTGGCATCTCACTGCATCGTCCGAGCATTCCGCCTCTTTCTACTTTTGTCATTGAAGGAAGGACATCGTCCTGAAGCGGCAATCCAGCGGACGCGCAGACCACCCCTTGACACGTCCGCCCATCCGCAAAATTTCCTCTCACATGCGCGTAAGAAGTAACTAATTGACCTCCTCCGCTATTCGGGCATCATTTCCTCCAAGGTGATCCCATTGCCCGAAATAAGTTCCCGATCCCTCCCTCGCCTCCTTGCGGTGGGTGTGCTCCTGCTTGGCTTGGTCTCCACTGCACATGCAGACCTCACCACCGGCCTAGTCGCCTACTATCCCTTCGACGGCAACGCCTCCGACATGTCGGGCAATGGGAATGACGGGACGGTGAATGGCGCGACCTCGGGGGCGGATCGGCATGGGATCGC
>CALBIN010000319.1 GCA_937893275.1 uncultured Opitutia bacterium
CTTGGATTACCAGGTCGGCACCCGTCAGGTTCAGTCCCGTGCCACCCGCCTTCAGGGATATTAGGAAAATGGGTACGGATTCGTCGTCTTGGAAGCGGTCGACCTGGGCCATACGATCTCTGGACGAACCATCGAGGTAGCAATGTTGAATGGATTCCGCTTCCAATTCCGCTCGGATCAAGGCCAACAGGGAGGTAAACTGCGAAAAGAGCAGGATACGGTTTCCTGCGTCTATGGCCCCGTAGAGGATTTCCCGAAAAGCCGCGAGTTTTGCGGAGGCGCCGGGTTCCAGTTTGTCGTCGAGCAAACGGGGATCGCAACAGGTTTGGCGAAGACGAAGGAGCTGTGTGAGGGTCTTCATGCGAAGCTGGCCTTCGGGGACGCCCGCTTCTTCCATGGCTACGATTTCCTTTTCGGCGCCCGCCTTTGCGGAGGCATAGGTCTTGGCCTGTTCGGGCGTCATGTCGACGTATACCACTTGCTCGATTTTGTCGGGAAGTTCGGGTGCAACGATTTTTTTGCTTCGCCGCAGTATGTAGGGCGCCGCTTGGGCGAGAAACCGTTTTTCGTGCCAGGTGCGTTCGTCGCCTCGTGAAGAAGAGGGAATCGGATGGAGGGCGCCCGGCATGAGGAAGGCGGTGAGGGACAGGAGGTCGTACAGGCTGTTTTCGACGGGAGTGCCGGTGAGAAGGAAGCGACCGCGAGAGGAAAGGGAGGCGAGTGACTTGGCGTTGCGAGTACGGCGGTTCTTGAGGTTTTGGGCCTCGTCGCCGATCACGCAAAGAAGCGAAGCCGAGGCGAAGAGGTTTTCGTCCCGGACGAGGGTTCCGTAGGAGGTGATGACGAGATCCCATTTCGCGAATTCCTCGACCGCCTTCATCCTTTTGGAACCATGGTGAACGAAGACCGAAAGTTCGGGGCAAAAGCGTTCGGCTTCCCGTCGCCAGTTCTCGACGAGCGATGCTGGGCAAACCACGAGCGAGGTAGACACGGAATCGTCGAAGGTGACTTTTCTTTTCTTGAGGCAGGATAGGACGGCTAGGGTCTGGAGGGTTTTCCCAAGGCCCATTTCATCGGCGAGGATACCCCCTAGTTTATGGCGAAAGAGATGTAGCATCCAGCCGACGCCAATTTTTTGATAGGGTCGCAGGACGTCTTCCAGCTCCTGCGAAAGGGGAGGTGGTTCCAGCTTGTCGAGGTCGCGGAGAGCCGTTGCCCGGGTTTTCCATGCCTCGGGCGGTTTGAACTTGGGATCTAATTCCACCAGCATTTCTTCGCTTTCGGCGGTTTGCTCGGTGGGTAGGTGATAGGTACCCTTGCGGAGGAGCGGAGCCTCGGGCGTTCCCGCCAAGCTGCGCTGGAGGGCATGGGCTTTTTGGAGCATTTTTCTACCCAGCAAATAAACCTTGCCGTCGGACTCGACGTGGTTGCTGCCCATCGCCAAGGCTTGCTCGATCAGGTTTTCGGGAGCGTCGCCCGCGCGAATGGTGACTTGTACCTCGGCCATGCCTTCCTTCTCCTTGGCCTCTGTCTGAACGGTGGCCTCGCGAATGCTTTTGGTGTGCTGGTGGAAGTTGTCCGTGAAGGTGGCGTCGAAGTCGAGTTCGAGGGTTTCCTTGTGCTCGGCGAGGAAATCGAGAGTCTTTTCACGTCCGCGAAGCCACCACCATCGACGGTTTTGTCGATCGCGTAGGAAGTTCTCCTCTCGCAAGAGGCGGAGGGTGGATTTGTAGGCTGGGTGCTCGTCGGACGGCAAGGTGATCATGAGGTACTCAGTCGACCCTTCCACCTCGATGGGGCGGCCCTCGTAATCCGCCCATGCTGCCTCGCGAATGGGGGCGGCTTCTTCACGTTCTTCCGAAGTTTCGGCAGGGGAAGCAGGAACGCCCTGGTTCTCGCCGGTGGCTGTTTTTTCCTTGGGCAGGTATTGGGATACGCCGAGCAGGTCGCCATCGTCCCAAGGGATTGCCTCCTGCGGTTTGTGGGCGAAGTAGAAGCAGGGAATGCCGCGAAGCATTTTGAGAAGCTCGGCCAAGTGCTTTTTGCTCAAGTGGAGAAGAGAGGACAATTCCCCGCCGCACCATTGGGCCATGACAAAGGCGGCGGCTCGTTCGGCATCGGGTAGTCCCGCAAGCCCGGCAGGTCCGGCTTTTTCGGGAGTGACGGGTTTGCCCGTTCCGGGGTCGAGCTCGAGCTTGGAGGGGATGGCGTCCCGTTCCGCGCAAGCTGCGAGGGTGGGGGGCAGGACTAGCCTGAGGTTCACGAACCTAGAGACGGGAAAGCGAAGTCGGTGAGGTTTTTTTCAGGGTCGTCTCCGGTCGGAGCTCCGCCCATGGCGAAGTCGGGCTTGCCACCGCCCTTCCCTCCGAAAAGGGTCGCAAGTTCGCGAAGGAAGTCTCCCGCCTTGTGGCCTTTGGCGACGGCTTCGTCGGATGAAATACAGATCATGGTGGCCTTGTCGCCTGCAATGGATACGAGGAGCGTGACGGAGGGTGCGGTGCCTTTGTTAACCTGCACGGCAAGACCGCGGAGATCGTTGGCCGCGACGTCGCGAACGATGCCCTTGACGAAGCGAATGCCGTCGCTTTCAACAGCTTTGGCGATCAGCTCGTCGGCCAAGTTGGCTTGTCCCTTCTGCTCATGCGAGCGCAGCTTTTTTACGAGGTCCTTGTTCTTTGCCTGAAGAGCCACGATGCGTTCGGAAACCTCATCCGGCTTGCAAGCGAGGTTTTGGGTGATGGAGGCGAGTTGGCGAAAGCGTTCGTTGGCGAGGGCGTACGCATCCGAACCGGCAACGGCTTCGATTCGACGAGTGCCCGCTGCGATCGCCGATTCACTTGTGATCTTGATGAAACCGATTTCTCCTGCGGACTGAACGTGCGTGCCGCCGCACAATTCCTTGCTCCATCCCCCAAGGTCCACCACTCGAACGACATCCCCGTACTTGTCGCCGAAGAAGGCCACGACATCGTCGGGCTTTTCCGCGTAGGGAATTTCAACGGCTTCGACGGGGTCGTTGGCGAGGAGGTGTTCGTTGGCGAGTCCTTCGATTTCCTCGACTTGTGCCGAGGTGACTCCCTCGAAGTGGGAAAAGTCGAAACGCAGGCGATTGGGCTCTACGAGAGATCCCGCCTGACGAACATGATCACCCAGGACCTTGCGTAGAGCCCAGTGCAAAACATGGGTGGCGGTGTGGTGTCGCTGGATGGCGAGACGCCTATTTAGGTCGACGTTGAGGACTGCAGGTTGGCCGCTAGGGTCTCCGGGGAAGTCGCCCTTCACTGGATGCAGGAATCTCCCCGCGGTATCCTTGCTTACTTTGCCTACGGGCAAGGTTTCGCCACCGATTTCGACGGTTCCGGAATCTCCTACTTGTCCCCCCATTTCTGCATAAAAAGGGGTTTGATCGAAGATTAAGTAAGCGTTGTCGGCATCCCGAACCAAGCCTTGGCAGTTTGCGGAAAATTCCGTGAGGTTTTCCGGTTCGTAGCCTTGGAACTTGGTGGATTGGGCATCGTCGCCGTCTGCCTTTACCTTGATTTCGACAGTCTTGTGGGCCTCTCGTGCGCGTGAGCGTTGTTTTTCCATCTCTAGGTTGAATCCCTCTTCATCCACCGAGAGGCTTCTTTCACGAGCCATGAGCTGCGTGAGATCAAGTGGAAACCCGTAGGTGTCGTACAGACGGAAGGCGAATTCGCCCGAAATTTCCTTTTTATCGCCGAGCTGATTACTTTCACGGCGAAAGAGTTCTATGCCGCGATCAAGGGTCTTGTTGAAGGATTCTTCTTCCGATCGAAGAGTCTTCTCGATCAGCTCCTGCCTGTCCTTTAGCTCGGGGAATACATCGCCCATTTGTTCCACCAGCGCACCGACCAGTTTGTGGAAGAAGGGTTCGGAGAACCCGAGGTTGCGGCCGTAACGAATGGCCCGCCGGAGGATGCGCCGGAGAACGTAGTTCCGATCGGAATTGCCTGGCATAATACCGTCGGCAATCGAAAAAGACAGGGCCCGAAGGTGGTCGCCGATTACGCGAAAGGCGATGTCCACTGCTTCTTGCTCGGAGCGTTTCGGACCTTCGGGCAGAGAGGAGCAATACGTTTTGCCCGAGAGTCTTTCTAGTTCATCGAAAAGCGGGCGAAAGACGTCGGTGTCGTAATTGGATACGGTTTTTGAGAAATCGCTGAATCCGTTCGTACTTTGTATGGCGGCCGCAACGCGCTCGAAGCCCATGCCCGTGTCGACGTGCTTGGCGGCGAGAGGGGAGAAGCCACCTTCCTTGTCTGCGTTGAACTGAATGAAGACCAAGTTCCAGATCTCGATACAGAGATTGGAGTCGCCGTTGACGAGTTGGCCGGCGGTATCCCCCTCGGGGGTGAGGTCGATGTGGAGTTCGCTGCAAGGTCCGCAGGGACCCGTCTCGCCCATCATCCAGAAATTGTCTTTCTTGCCCCCGTTGATGACGTGAACAGTCGGGTCGAGCCCCTCCTTTTCGAAAATGGTGGTCCACAGGTCGTGGGCGTCTTGATCGAAATCTGCGGGTTCGCCTTCTCCCGGTTTGTAGACGGTTGCGTATAGGCGTTCCTTTGGGAACTTCCAGACTTCGGTTAGGAGTTCCCAGGCCCATTCGATAGCCTCGGCCTTGAAGTAGTCGCCGAAGGACCAGTTCCCGAGCATCTCGAAGTAGGTGTGGTGGTAGGTGTCCAGACCAACGTCCTCGAGGTCGTTGTGCTTTCCGCCCGCCCGAATACATTTTTGTGTGTCGGCGGCACGCGGGTAGGGTGCCTGTCGGTCGCCGAGGAAGTAGGGCACGAATTGATTCATGCCCGCATTGGTGAAGAGAAGGTTCGGAGATTCCGGCATGAGAGACGCCGAAGGGACGACTTCATGAGCCTTTCCGGCGAAGAAGTCGAAAAAGGACTGGCGGATTTCTTCCGACGTCATGTTTTTGCGGGTCGAGTGGGTGAAGGGAATAACTCAGCCGAGCCGTTCGATGATGGCTTGGCCCATTTCGCGAGTTCCGATTGAGGGCGTTCCTTGTGCCACGTCGATAGTGCGAAGTCCATCGTGAATGGTTTCCTTGACCGCGTGTTCGATGGATGCTGCCGCTTCCTCCAGTCCGAAGCTATAGCGCAGCATGAGGGCTGCGCTGAGGACTTGAGCGCAGGGGTTGGCTAAGTTTTTACCGGCGATGTCGGGGGCGGTGCCGCCTGCAGGTTCGTAGAGGCCAAAGGGGTGCCCGTGTCCGTTTTGCCGAACACCAAGGCTAGCTGAGGCGAGCATGCCGAGAGAACCGCAAATTACTGCCAATTCGTCGGATAGAATGTCCCCGAACATGTTTTCGGTGAGGATCAGGTCAAACTGACAGGGGTCCCGCACCAGTTGCATGGCGGCGTTGTCGACGTACATGTGAGACAGCTCCAGTTCGGGTGCTTCTCGGGCTAGTTTTTCCGATACCACTTTTCGCCACAGGACCGAAGTTTCGAGCACGTTTGCCTTGTCTACCGAGCATATGCGGCCTGAACGGAGCTTGGCTGCGGTGATCGCTACCTCTGTGATTCGCTCGATTTCGCTTGATCGGTAGACCATGGTGTCGATGGCTTCTTGTTCGCCGCTTTCGAGCTCTCGGGTTTCCTTGGGTTGGCCAAAGTAAACACCGCCCGTCAGCTCTCGAACACATAGGACGTCTATTCCGTTGACCACGGTCTCGTGTCTAAGGGGGGACAGGTCGGAGAGTTCGGGAAATAAATTTCCCGGGCGCAGGTTTGCGTACAGGCTGAATTCTTTGCGCAGGGGGAGGAGCGCCGCTCGCTCGGGCTGTTCCTTCGGAGGAAGGTTTTCCCACTTGGGGCCGCCTACCGAACCAAATAGAATGCCGTCTGCCTCCCGACATGCTTCCAATGCGGATCCGGGTAGGGCTTCACCGTGGTTGTCAATACCTGCTCCCCCGACGTCGTGAGTGGATGTTTCGATGCCGAAATCGTGAGTCTCGCCGGCTTGACGTAAAATTTCGAGGGCCGTTTCCATGACCTCGGGGCCGATTCCGTCCCCGGGAAGTGTGGCGAAGTTCAAAGTCTTCATATATAGAGTGAAAAAAGATTCAAAATACCAGTTCACCGTATTTACGGAAAGAATAAAACCGAAGCGTCTCGTACCCGTAGAGATAGCATTGACAAAAAGGGGGATTCCAGATTTAGTCTTACACCTTCAATACAGTCTCATCTTAAAAGGGAGGAGCGGGCACAGCCGCTCTTTTTTTTCTTTATAACTTCTTAACATAAAACCAACTTTCGACCATGAGCAGCGAAATACTCGCCGTCCTTGAATACATGGAGAAGGAAAAGGGGATCAGTCGGGAAGACATGATCGCCACAATTGAAAGCGCCGTAAAGGCTGCTGCTGAACGCGGCGTAAACGGTTCAGGCGACCTTCGAGTGGAAATCAATTCCAAAACGGGTGCCATGAAGGCTTGGTCGCAGCTTTTAGTTGTCGAATCGGTTTCCGATACCGCTACTGAAATTCACATCGACAAGGCGCGTCTTTACGCGGAAGAACCCAAAGTCGGTGAATCCGTGGAGCGTGAAATCGATCCGGCTTATCTCGGACGCATTGCGGCGAAGACGGCGGAGCAGGCCATCAAGCAACGATTGCGTCAATTTGAGAAGGAACACATTTACGACGAATTCAAGGATCAGGTCGGTAATTTAGTATCAGGAATCGTACGCCGGCGCGAGAGAGGTGATTTGATTGTCGAAGTAGGCAAAGCAGAAGCCGTTCTGCCTTGGCGCGAGCGTGTACCCGGCGAAGACTGGGTCGCAGGCGAACGCGTTCGTTGCTTGCTTCTTAAGCTCGAAGCGCAAGGACGTGGTCCGGAATTGGTTCTGAGCCGTTCGAGCATGAGCTTTATTCGTAAGCTTTTCGATGTTGAAGTGACTGAAATTGCCGATGGTACGGTTGTGCTTGCCGCGATGGCTCGAGAACCAGGATACCGAACCAAGGTTTGCGTGAAGAGCACCGACCCGAAGGTGGATCCCGTTGGCGCCTGTGTGGGTGCTCGCGGAGCGCGAGTAAAAAGTATTGTTCGCGAGCTGAACGGTGAAAAGGTAGACATCGTACGTTGGTTCGAAGATCCCATTGAGTTACTTGCCGAGGCCCTCAAGCCTGCGGTTCCCAAGAACATAAAGCTGGATCGGGATAAACGTCGCATGTACTTCGAAGTGGAAGAAGACGATCTTTCCATCGCCATTGGGCGGAAGGGCATTAACGCTCGACTTACCTCGCGCCTTTTGGGTTGGAAACTGGATATCGGAAAGGTCGAGATCAAGGAAGTTGGCTTTGATGAGCGCAAGGCTCAGGCGGCTCAGGCCCTCACTGCGGTCGGCGTAGAATTTGAGTTGGCCGATCGTTTGGTTGCCGTAGGTCTCGTTAGTCCCGAAGCGTTCGAGGGGGTAACCTCCGAGGACTTGATGGGGCTTGGCTTCACTTCCGAGGAAGCCGATGGGATTTTGGAAAAAGTTGCGTCTTCCGATGATGAGTCAGGTGATGTGGATGAGTCAGGCGATGCCGATGATGCCGCCGTGTCCGATGAAACTGCGGTCGAGTCAGAGGAAGCCAAGGAAGGCGAAGAGACCGCCTAATTGGAACTGTTACCGAAACCAGATTTTTTAACGACCCAAAGGAATATTTCTCGCTGCTGCTAAATGAGTTTCCGTGTACATGCTATTGCCAAGGAAGTCGGCATTACGAGCAAGGAACTTGTCGCTTTGCTTGTCGAACGAGGCTACGAAATAAAGAGTGCCTCTAGTTCCATAGACAATATTACTGCGGAGTCTCTTATCGAGGAGCTCAAGCCCGCGAAATCGGCGGAGGTTGTGGAAGCGGATGTCGCCGAGCCTGCAACCGATGACAAACCTGACGAGTCCGAAGAGGAGGAATCCTCTACCGACGAACCTCCCGTCGCCGCCCCGATAGTCAAGAGCAAGCAGGATATCGATCGAGAGCGATTGGAAAAGCAAGAAGCGGAAGATCGCGCCAAGGAAGCGAGTTCGCCTTCCGCATCCCCTAGTACTCCGAAACTTTCTTCGGATCCCGGCGCAGTTGCCTTGGCCCCACCACCGCAGACTCCGGTTGCCCCACCACCGCCGAAACCCTCGGCGGTTATGGCGCCTCCTCCTCCTTCGACCGGAAAACCTGCGGACCCTGCGGTTTCTGCGGATACGTCCGCTGCCGCCACGGCTTCGCCAGTTTCTTCCGACTCGAAAATCCTCCTGATCAAGCCACCGATCGTGGTGCGTGAATTTGCAGTTTTGATTGGGCTCAAGCCCTTTCAGTTGATTTCCGAACTCATGGAAATGGGCATTTTTGCTTCCATGAACCAAAGTATCGAGGAGGACATTGCTCAGCAAATTGCCTCAACGAAGGGCTTTGCGTTGGATATTCGTCACCGTGGAGAAAAAGCCGAGACGACTAAGCGAAAAGAAAAGGAAGCTCTTAAACTTGCGGAGGACGACGAGTCTCTCCTCGAACCTCGTTCTCCCGTAGTGTGTATCCTAGGTCATGTCGATCATGGGAAAACGACTTTGCTTGATACTATCCGAAAGGCAAACGTCGTTTCGGGAGAAGCCGGCGGCATTACCCAGCATGTCGGTGCCTACCAAATCGAGCACAATGGTCAGAAAATTACATTTTTAGATACTCCGGGTCACGCGGCTTTTTCAAAGATTCGCGAAAGAGGAGCAAATCTAACTGATATTTCCATATTGGTCGTAGCGGCAGACGATGGCTTTATGCCTCAAACCGACGAAGCCCTGAAGTTTGCCCAAAGAGCTCAGGGTTCCATTGTCGTGGCGATTAACAAGATCGACGTCAAGGGGGCGGACATAGATAAGGTCAAGACTCACATGCAGGAGCGTGGCATACCTTCCGAAGATTGGGGAGGTGAGATCGTAACTGTAGCGATTTCCGCCCTTAAGGGTGAGAATATAGAGAATTTGCTCGACATGATTCTTCTCCAGTCGGAGGTCATGGAATTGAAGGCCAACCCGAATTCAGTGGCCGAAGGTGTGGTCGTGGAAGCTCGTCAAGAGGTCGGTCGTGGAGCCACTGCCACGGTGATCATTCAAAAAGGAACTCTTAAGACCGGAGATATCATTGTTTGTGATTCCGTTTATTGCAAAGTGAAGGCTATGCTGGATGACCGAGGCGAACAGGTGAACACGGCCCCTCCGTCAACTCCCGTTAATATCCTAGGCTGGTCGGATGCTCCCCAATCCGGAGGCATCTTTCGAAAGGTGAAGAATGATCGAGAAGCTAGAAACCTAGCCGATGACGCCGTTCGAGATGCCAAATCAAAGTTGGTCAGTGTCCCGGATGCTGCCGATGGCGACGAGGAAGAGCCCCTTTCCGGTGTCGATGCTCTATTTGCGGCAATTGCCAAGACCAAGGCAAACTCCTACAAGGTTATCCTGCGGGCCGATGTTCGTGGTTCGGTGGAAGCCTTGAAATCTTCTTTGGAGGAGATTAAAAGCGATAAGATTACCCTAGAGGTCGTGCAGTCCGAAGTGGGCCAGATTACCAAGAACGACATCGGCATGGCGAGCATGTCAAAAGCCGATGTCATCGGCTTTAATGCCAAGATGGAAAATGGCGTCATAGGAGAAGCCAAGCATCATGGAGTAAAGGTTTTTCAAAATAACATCATTTACGAGTTGATAGATTTGGTGAAGGACAACATGGCGGACATGTTGGATTCCGAGTTGGTTGAGAAAAAGACCGGTCGTGCCGAAATTCGCGAAGTCTTCAGGATCAGTAAAGGTCGTGACGTTGCTGGCTCGATGGTTATGGAAGGAAGCATTACCAGAAATGCTTCAGCTCGCCTACTGCGTGGCGGAGAAGTTATCGCAGAGGGGAAAATCGATACGCTCAAGCGCTTCAAGGACGATGCAACCGAAGTGAAAGCCGGGTTTGAATGCGGTATTCGCTTGGAGGGTTCCATCAAGTATGAAGAAGGCGATGCCATCGAAACCTATGAGATCGAGGAAATTCGACCTTCCCTTTAGCCACTATTTTAACACCCGTCCCACAAAGGGAAGCTTGTATCCCCATGGGGCAACGAACTCAGAGAGTCAACGAACTCGTCAAACGGGAGATCAGCAACTACCTTCACATTCGCTATCGTAGCGAGTGCGTACGATGGACGATTACCTCCGTCGACGTTTCGCCTGACCTACGAAATGGAACGGTCGCATATTCTGTTCTTGGCGATGAGACCCATTTCAAAGAGGCCGCTGCTTTCTTTCGAAAGAAAGTAGGAGAGATAAGGAAGGAAGTGGGGCGACACGTCGTACTTAAATACAGCCCGAAGTTACGATTTGTCCGGGATGAAGGAATCGAGCGAGGTAACCGAGTCCTTGAGATTCTTGATGGTTTACCTGAGACGCCGGAAGAGGAAATCGATGAGTTTTCCGATCCGGACAACGAACTGTTTCGAGACAATGCGCCATGATGGGCTATTGTCGCACGAGTCTCAGTTACTGTGACGTGGTTGTGACGCACTGTCACGTTTCGTGTTGTTTTGATCCAGTGGATTGAGTCTTGTTAATTTCCTAAGCTGTTGCATGTCAGTGTGTTTTTGGGGAGTTGTCTTATCGGCGCGTATCCTGCAATAAAATCACCGTGAGTAAAATTATCGGCATAGATCTAGGTACCAGCAATTCCTGCATGGCCGTCATGGAAGCTGGCGAACCCAAAGTAATTCCCAATTCCGAAGGTGCCCGTACGACTCCGTCAATCGTCGCTTTCGGAAAGGCTGGCGAGCGATTGGTTGGGCAAGCTGCCAAAAGGCAGGCAGTGACTAATCCCGCCAATACCATTTTTTCGGCCAAACGTCTGATCGGTCGAAAGTTCGAGGAAGTGAAGGACGAGGTCGCGAATCAACCCTGCAAGGTTGTCGAAGGCAAGAACGGTGCTGCGGCTTTTGAATGTGAAGTGGATGGAAAAACCGAAGTCTTCATGCCCGAGCAGATTTCTTCCATGATCCTCGCTAAGCTCAAAGCTGATGCGGAAGCCTATCTCGGTGAACCCGTTACGCAGGCGGTGATTACGGTTCCCGCCTACTTTAACGATGATCAACGTCGGGCCACCAAGGACGCCGGCAAGATCGCTGGTCTCGAGGTCATGCGAATCATAAACGAGCCGACCGCCGCATCTTTAGCCTATGGCTTGGAGAAGAAAGGTGAAGAAACGATTGCCGTTTACGATTTGGGCGGGGGAACCTTCGATATTTCCGTTCTCGAAATCGCCGAGGGTGTTTTCGAGGTAAAGGCTACCAATGGAGACACTCAACTTGGTGGAGACAACTGGGATCAACTTATTATCAATTGGTTGGTGAACGAATTTAAGAGTGATCAGGGTGTCGACCTTAGTTCGGACCCGATGGCCATGCAGCGGTTGAAGGAAGAGGCCGAGAAAGCTAAAATCGCCCTTTCTTCTACCCAGGCCACCGACATCAATTTGCCTTTCATTACGGCCGATGCTTCCGGGCCCAAGCACCTCAATGTGAATTTCACACGCGCTAAGCTGGAGCAAATCTGCGAGGACTTGTACTCACGCACGAAAGGTCCTTTCGACTCTTGCCTAAAAGACGCAGGAGTTACCGCAGGAGAAGTGGGCAATTTGGTTCTGGTCGGCGGCATGACTCGTAGCCCGAAGGTGGTGGAGTTGGCTCATGAGCTTGTCGGCAAGGAGCCTCATCAAGGCGTCAATCCCGACGAAGTGGTGGCCATTGGCGCCGGTATTCAAGGCGCCGTGTTGCAAGGCGACGTGAACGATGTTCTTCTGCTGGACGTTTCTCCCCTTACCTTGGGTATTGAGACCGCAGGGTCAGTCTCTACCGCCATGATCGAGAGGAACACGACTATTCCGACCAAGAAGACGCAGACCTTTTCTACTGCTGCGGATAATCAGCCGGCTGTCGATATCGTTGTTCTCCAAGGCGAGCGACCCATGTCTCAAGACAATAAGATTCTCGGCACTTTCAAATTGGACGGTCTTCCTTCAGCTCCCCGCGGAGTGCCTCAAATCGAGGTCACTTTCGATATTGATGCGAACGGGATTTTAAACGTAACCGCGAAAGACTTGGGTTCGGGAAAAGATCAGAAAATTACCATTTCGGGTTCTTCGAGCCTAGATGAAGCCGAGGTCGAACGCTTACGCAAGGAAGCAGAGAAGTACGCTGATGCCGATAAAACAAAAAAAGATCAAGTAGTCGCTCGAAATGAACTGGACACCATGGTCTACCAAGGCGAAAAACAACTTACCGATCTAGGAGACAAAGTTGCTGCCGACATGAAGTCGACTGTCGAAGAAGCTATCGGAGCCGCAAAGAAGGTTTTGGAAGACCAAGCGGCAAGCACCGAGGATTTAAAACAAGCCAAGGATTCCTTGCTCAAGTCCCTCGAAGTCATCGGGAAGCAGGTCTATGAAAACGCAGGCGCTGCCGGTGCGTGTGATCCTGCTGCCGGTGCAAGTGCTGATACGGGCAATGAATCCGGATCCGGTTCTTCTGGAGAGTCCAAGGACGAAGACATCGTGGAAGCCGACTTCGAAGTTGTAGACGAAGACAAAGACGAAGACAAAGACGAAGACAAAGACAAAGACGAAGACAAAAGCTAAGTCTATTCCTTCACCCCACCTTTTTACATACTGAGACAACTCAACTGACTTAAGTCTTTCTGTGAAGTAGCAGTATCTCTCCTCACAACAAAGCTAAACCTAATACCAACAAAAAATGAGTAAACCAAAAATCACTCCATTGGGTGATCGCGTCCTCGTCAAGTCCGTCGATGATGACGAACAAGTCAAGGGCGGGATAATCATACCCGACTCCGCTAAGGAAAAACCGCAAGAAGCAACCGTTGTTGTTCTCGGCACTGGCAAGAAAGACGACGACGGTAACGACGTTCCTTTTCAAGTCAAAGTCGGCGACAAGATCCTCGTAAGCAAGTATGGTGGCACCGAAGTCAAGCTTGACGATGAAATCTACCAACTTCTCCGCGAAGACGATATTCTCGGCATTGTCGGATAATTCCGTTTTGTCCTATCTTAAACCTCTAATTAGATTTAAAATATAATCATGGCTAAGCAAATATTATTTTATGAAGCAGCCCGTAAAAAGGTACTGCGTGGCGTTGCGACTCTTTCCGAAGCGGTCAGTGTGACCCTCGGACCCAAGGGTCGAAACGTACTAATCGACAAAAAATTCGGTTCGCCGACTGTAACTAAGGACGGCGTAACTGTTGCCAAGGAAATTGAGTTGTCCGACCCCTATGAAAACATGGGCGCTCAAATGGTGCGTGAAGTCGCTTCAAAGACTTCCGATGCTGCCGGTGACGGTACCACCACGGCTACCGTTCTCGCTGAAGCAATATACCGCGAAGGTCTCAAAAATGTCGCAGCCGGCGCCAATCCCGTCTACCTGAAGCGCGGGATCGACAAAGCCGTCACTGCAGGCGTCAAGAAGCTTTTGCGCGACAGCAAGAAAGTTTCCGATCGCGAAGAAGTTCGTCAAGTGGCTACTGTTTCCGCCAACTGGGATGATGAAATCGGTGAAATCATTGCCGACGCCATGGACAAGGTTGGCAAGGACGGTACGATCACCGTTGAAGAAGCCAAAAGCATAGAGACCACTCTAGAGGTAGTTGAAGGCATGCAGTTCGATAAGGGTTATCTTAGCCCCTACTTCTGCACCAATAACGAATCCATGGAAGTCGTATTGGAAGATTGCTACATCCTTATCTACGAAAAGAAAGTCACTAGTCTCAACGATCTCCTCCCTCTCTTGCAGCTTGTTTCCAAGGAAGGTAAACCTCTCCTTATTATTGCTGAAGACGTCGAAGGTGAAGCCCTTGCAGCGCTTGTGGTAAACAAGTTGCGTGGAACCTTGAATGCCTGTGCCGTAAAGGCTCCGGGTTTCGGTGATCGCCGCAAGGAAATGCTTCGCGATCTCGCTATCCTAACCGGTGGTCGTTGCATCACCGAGGATCTCGGAATCAAGCTGGAGAACATTCAGCTTGCCGACCTCGGTCAGACCAAGCGTGTTACCGTCGACAAGGAAAATACCGTACTCGTGGAAGGTGGAGGCAAGGCTTCCGAAATCCAAGGCCGCGTTAAGCAAATTCGTCGTCAAATCGATGAAACGACTTCCGATTACGATCGTGAGAAACTGCAAGAGCGTCTGGCCAAATTGGCCGGTGGTGTTGCCGTCATTAACGTGGGAGCTGCTACCGAGCCTGAGATGAAGGAAAAGAAGGCTCGCGTCGAGGACGCCCTTCACGCTACTCGCGCCGCCGTCGAAGAAGGTATTGTTCCCGGTGGAGGCGTTGCTTTGATTCGGGCCGCAAATGCGATTGAGAAATCGGCAAACGATCTCGAAGGCGACGAAGCTCTCGGAGCTTCCATCGTACGCCGAGCCATTGAGTCTCCTCTTCGCAAGCTTTGCGATAATGCAGGAGTCGAAGGTTCGCTCGTCGTTCAACAAGTGCTTAAGTCGAAGGGTGCCACAGGCTACAACGTAGCAACGGATACCTATGAAGACTTGATCAAGGCAGGCGTTGT
>CALBIN010000320.1 GCA_937893275.1 uncultured Opitutia bacterium
GTGAATGTAGCTTTTGCTTGTGGTCCGAAATAATGGCTCCATTGCTTGTTGAGTTTCCCCATGCAATGATTCCGTTAGCTCCGGTCATGGTTGTTTTCATCCAAAATGAAACTGTTCGCGGGGCACTACCGGCGATCCCGACGTATGTCGTATCAAGATATTGGGTCGTTCCGTCGAGATCGAGAGAAGTAGAATTGGCAAAAAGGGTAGCGGGAATTTCGGTAGACCAAGCGGTGGACGTGGTCACGCTGGCGTCATTTTTATTTTTTGAAGAATCGGCATAGATCGTTCCACTGCCTTCATCAAATAGCCAATGTCCGACCAAATCTGCGCTGACGTTTCCAATAAAAAATAAATTTAGGGCAAGAAGCTTTCTCATCTTAAGGGGAATCTAATTTTTTGATGATACCTTTCAGCAAATATAAAATCGCAATAGGCTTAAGTCGTCCCATAGATAACTGAGCTATCATCGGGAAGAGAATGATTGTTTTTTAAAAATCGCTCTTTGAAAGCTCTTTAGCACATTTTTCAACCCGGGCGGCATCGCTCGGCTCAAGGGAGCTCATTAAGGGCAGAGTAGGGCCGGTCTTGCCAATTTTAGTGGAGGCAACGGCTTCGTGAAGGACTCGGATGGGATTGATTTCATTACGAAGATTTTCGAGCGGTTGGAATGTCTTCCGGATGGTCTCGGCGATGTCAAGCTGGCCGCTGTTAATGGCGGTGAGCATTTTCTGTGAGAGATCAGGCCGAATACAAACACAGCCGGATGTGAAGCCGTTAATCTGAAAGCGAGTAAGATGGGTAATCGCGGGTTGCTCACCGATCCCGCTGACAATAAGTCGAGGATCGACCACTTCGACGAGTCGTGAGAGATAATGATCCTTCGCAGGATCATCTCGAACGATAGCGTATTTGATCCAAGAAACGAGGCCGTCGTTAACGAGTTGAGCAACGGTTTCTGGTTCGAGGTAGCCTTCGAATTTGATATAAAGGACGGCTGGTTTCCCCAAAGTTTCAACAAACTTGCGAAAGCCAGTGGCGACGCCGGTATCAGTCGTAAGGCCCTGCATAGGAAGAATCATTACGGTGGGAAAGTTGAAGTTACGAAGAGTGGTAATTTGATCCATCATCGTGCCATAAGCTGGACCAACGGATGGGACAATAAGGGTATTCTCTGCGCTTTCTGTAGAGATGATTTCGAGGGCTTCTGCGTATTCGCTGGGGGCGATGTGGTAGAAGTTTGCATTGCCTCCGTAAAGAAGCGTGGAGATGCCTCCGGCTTCAATATGACGGATGATTTTTCTGTTTTCTCCGCGGTTGATTTTGAGTTCGGCATCACGGGCCAAAGGGGGGACCGCAATGACAGAAGAATTGAGTTGCTCGGGAGTAACTGGTGAGGTTTGCATGATGTTAAAAACTTAGTGGATACCGGGGTTGGGTGTGCAGGAACCATCGTTATGAAGGAAGCGGAAGTCGCAGCCTTCATTGGCTTGGGTGACTTCGTCTTGAAAGAGTTTTCCGTATCCGCGCGAGTAGTGTTTTTCGGGTGGGGTCCAGGCCGCGTGACGTTCTTTCAAGTCTTCCTCGCTTACATGTAAGGTGATTTTTCGGTTAGTAAGATCAAGTTCTACGAGGTCCCCATCTTCGACCAACGCGAGTGGACCACCAACAGCGGCTTCGGGTGAGACGTGAAGAACACAGGTGCCATAGGAAGTACCGGACATGCGGGCGTCAGAGATCCGAAGGATGTCACGCACTCCTTTTTCGAGAAGGTATTTTGGGATTGGAAGCATGCCTGATTCAGGAATTCCGGGAGCACCGATGGGACCTGCATTTTGCATGATGAGGACATGGTTTTCGGTGATACCGAGAGCAGGATCATGAATCCGTTTCTGAACGTCGGGGTAGTCTTTAAAAACGACGGCGGGTCCTTTGTGATGCAGATACTCTGGCGTGGCAGCCGAGGTTTTTATGACGGCGCCATCGGGAGCTAGGTTGCCACCTAGAATTGCGGTGCCGCCTTGTTGGGCGATCGGGTTGTTGAGAGTTCGAATCACGTCGTCGTTGTAAACTTCCGATCCATCAAGGCATTCGCCAAGTGTCTTGCCAAAAACGGTGGGAGTGTCGAGGTGAAGGTGGTCACGAATACGATTGAGAAGAGCGGGAAGTCCTCCAGCATCAAAGAAGTCTGCCATCACATATTTCCCAGATGGCCTCAGGTTAGCGAGAACGGGAGTTTTTGCTGAAATTTCATCGAAAAGCTCAAGCGGCAGATCAACGCCGGCGCGTTTCGCGAG
>CALBIN010000321.1 GCA_937893275.1 uncultured Opitutia bacterium
CGCCGACTTAGCAGGCGTCGACCGACGTGGACGTGCAGCACTTAGGCTGCAAGCGCTTCGAACTCAGGCTCGAAGCTGATGACGTTAGATTCGCCATGTAGTGTTTTTGACGCATTTTTTACGAGGCCAAGCATCATCCTCGGTACGCAACCGAATCTTCCAAATCACAGTCGAATCCGGAACACCCCCAACAAACTCTCAAAGAACACCTTTATATTTAGCCTACTTTAGTAATTAGGTCAAGAATTCGAGCTAAAATTGACTAGTGGATTGATTTCTTTTGTCGTGGAGAATAGACTGGATTTCCCGTTGCCTCCTTGGGTTATTTCCCTATCATGTTTTCTTTCATTCCAAGTGACTGATTTAAAAGAAACGAGGACCTCCGAACTTCCCTACTTCAATCGTGAGTTGAGTTGGCTTGCGTTTAACCGACGGGTATTGGAGCAAGCTTTTTCGGATAAATATCCTTTACTGGAGAGAATTCGCTTTCTTTCCTTCGTTAGTTCCAATTTGGACGAGTTTTTCGAAATTCGAGTGGCGGGATTGCTGCAGCGCATCGACTCGGGGTCGATGAAGTCGAGTTTCGATGGTATTCCTCCGCCTGAACTTTTGGACAAGATACGACTCGCGGCTTCTTCAATCGTCGAAGACCAACACAAATGCTGGCGCGAGGTGCTGCAACCTAAGTTGAAGAAGGAGAAAATAGTTTTCAAGACGGTGGAAAGCTTGACGCCAAAGGAATCCGTTTGGCTTAAGAACTACTTTCGCCGCGAGGTCTATCCCGTGCTGACACCTCTGGCAATTGATCCCTCGCATCCATTCCCTCTCATTCATAACAAATCGCTGAACTTGATAGTTGCTTTGCGTAATCCACGAAGAAAGAGTAGTGGTCAGCTTATGGCGATTGTGCCTGTCCCGCGTATTCTTCCGCGATTGGTCAAGGTTGAGGGTGGTGCCAAAGGTTCCGACTCTTTTCTTTTTCTTAGCGACGTGGTTCGTCATTACGTGGGGTCGCTTTTTCCCGGTCACAAGGTAACGGGAGCATGGGCCTTTCGAATAACCCGAAACAGCGATTTATACGTGGACGAAGAGGAGGTGGAGAATTTACTTCGCTCGATTGAGGATGAATTGCACAACCTCCGGAAAGGAGCTGCCGTTCGGTTGGAGATACGGCAGGACGTCGACGAGGAGATCCTTCAGTACCTTCTCAAATCGATCAAGTTATCGCAAAAAGAGGTTTATCTGATCGATGGTCCCATAAATCTTTATCGTTTGATGAGCTTGCCCGATTCAGTCGATCGTCCGGACTTAAAGTTCGAACCTTTCGTTCCTCGAATTCCGAAGGTCTTTACGAATCGTGAAACGATGTTTGAATCGATCCGAGAGTCCGACTTTTTATTGCATCACCCTTTCGATTCTTTTTCTCCGGTCGTTGATTTTTTGAGGCAGGCCGCGGATGACCCTCAAGTTTTCGCCATCAAGCTTACGCTCTATCGCACCAGTGGCGATAGTCCCATCGTGAATGCGCTTATGGCTGCGGCCCTAAATGGCAAACAGGTAACGGCATTGGTGGAACTGAAGGCTCGTTTCGACGAGGAGGCCAATATCAACTGGGCGCGTAGGATGGAAGAGGTCGGGGTGCACGTTGTGTACGGTCTTGCTGGTTTGAAAACTCATTGCAAGTGTTGCTTGGTTGTACGAAGGGAGAAAAGGGGACTGCGTCGTTATGCGCACTTGGGCACCGGGAATTATAATCCTGTGACAGCCCGATCTTATACTGATTATAGTTTCTTTACTTCAAATACGAGTCTTACCTCGGATGTTGCCAAGCTTTTTAATACTCTTACCGGGTACAGCCGAACGCCCAAATTCAGTAAGCTGTTGGTTGCTCCCTTCGATCTCCATACCAAGATTTTGGGGTTGATTCAAACGGAAGCCAAGAATGCAAAAGCAGGCACAGTCAGCCGAATAATCGTCAAGGCGAACAGCTTGATCGATCCCATGACGATAAACGCGCTCTACGAGGCTTCCCAAGCTGGGGTTCGCGTGGATTTGATTATTCGCGGCATTTGCGGTCTGGTTCCCGGAGTGAAGGGACTCAGTGAGAATATTCGTGTTCGTAGCTTGCTTGGTCGCTATCTTGAGCACAGTCGAGTGTACTACTTCGAGAATGGCAAAGGCAGTCCTCTGGTCTTTCTGGGAAGCGCAGACTGGATGCCGAGGAACTTTTTCAATAGGGTGGAAGCTATTTTTCCCATTGAGAATCTTTCGTTGGCTCAAAGAGTGATCGACGCATTGCATGGTTACCTTGGCGACAATGAATATGCTAATTTGTTGAAGCCCAACGGTACATTCTCTCTGGCCTCTCGTCGAACAGGCCAAAAGCCATTCTCGATACAAACTGCTTTGAGCAGGGCTAACTCTGATTAAGACCGACTAAAGCAGATCAGTTTTTTTCTGAGCCACGAGAGAACCCGAGGATGAGGGCAAAAGACACGAGAAATATTCCTAATCCCACAACCGGATCTCTAACAAAGCAAAGTAACAGTCCCAGAACGAGAACTGCAGGTGCAAGGGGACGACGCCAGTCGAACTTCATGATGAATAGGAATTAGTTGACCCGGATGGGAAGGGCAATATCCATACCACCTCCGGGAGGTCTTCCGACATTGCCCACCTCACGGCATGCCTGAAGCACTAGTTTGTCCAAAGTGGGGTTTCCCGATCGGCGAACGATTGATGGGGATAGAATGACGCCGGCGGCAGAAATTCGAAACTGAACTTTAGCTTCTCCGCCGGCCCCCAATCCGGCTTGGGCCTGTAATCTTTTCCAGACAGCTTCCAGTTGGGCTTTGACGTCAGCAAGGTACCTATTCAATTCATTCGGGTTTACTGTGGTGGACGGGGTTTGATGATTGGCGAACGGGATGTCGGGAATGGTGAAGTCATTTGCATCAATTCTGACCCTCGGTCGCGGTTTAGGTCGTTTTGGTGCAGGTTGGGGCTTCGCGGTGGGTATCTTGTGATCTCTTTTGAAATCAGCCAGCGAAATTGCCTTTGGCTTTTCGGGTTTCGGCTTCGGTTTTGTGATCGGCTTCGGTTTCGGTGGAGGGGGTGTGACCTTGGTCGGTGGTTTGGGCTTAGGCTTTACGACTGGTTTAGGTTTCGGTTGCTCGACAGTTGGCTTTGGTTTCGGTTTAACTACGGGTGGTTTCGGTGTCGGTTTTGCAACGGCAACGGGTTTTGGAGTAACCTGTGGAAGAGTTGCGGAAGGGGGAGGGGTGGAAACCAACTGAAAAACATGCCTTACCTCGGGTTCCTCGG
>CALBIN010000322.1 GCA_937893275.1 uncultured Opitutia bacterium
GTCAACAATCCGACTACAGCAAAGCCGAGCAAACCCACTATGTGGAAGGCTGCTGAAAAGCAAAAAGCCCGTTTTTCTCCCCGCGACATAACCAATAAATGATACCACTTAAGTCTTTCTTTCGACCGATGAAAGAAAGCCCATCCAACATCTTAGACCTCAAAACATTGTACTCGTTCAATGCTTTACTCGAAGCTTTATGTAAATTGGCTTAGTCAATTCCCTTTTTCGATTGATATTTTCAAGGGTTACTTACTTCGAAATAAGCGTAGATGATAAGATTGCCACTTGTTGTTACGCTTATGTTTGGTGAAGTGCCCGTAGCATCGCCAAACCAGCGCTTGAACTCATACCCTTCGGCGGGTGTGGCATGAATTTCTGTGGCGGTTCCTTCTTCGTAGACCCCACCGCCACTTGTCGAACCTGCATTAGATGGGTAAGGTACAACTGTTATTTCGTAAGTAGTGGATATTTTCAGCCAAGAGGAAGTCGAGTAGTCGTAATAGGCAAAAGTGCCATCAGGGATTCGTGAGAAGTATTTCCATTCGTAGTTGTCTTGACTCCAGGCATTGGGATAAGCGTCCTTATTCGTCCATTGCCAACCAAAGCGCTGGGTCCAAAACCACATGGAATAGTCGTTTTCGGGCTTGGTGTAAATCCAGCCGAAATCGAAATGGTAAGCCCATTCGGGTGTAGTTTGATGAAAATACCCGAACCATGAGCTTTCTTGCCATCCCGCTTCTACCTCTGTTGCATCGAGAGCGTAGGAGAGGGTGCCTGCATCGGCATGTCGTTCGAAGTTAGCCACGAGACTGAGGTCTCCGGAAACAGTGAAACTCTGGTTTGAAGAGTTTGTGTCGGTCCAGTTTGCCCCTGACCAATGGGAGAATTCATATCCCTTGATCGGAGTCGAGGCCAAGGACGCAATGTCTCCATGTTGATATGAGCCGCCACCCGATACGGTGGCCGCGCCTACAGGAGATACCGCAATATTTACATTGTACTGTAACTTCTCGAACTTGGCCGTAATGTCGGCGGAGCCAGCCATAGTAACTGATGTGGCACTGTCGTTGGCATCAGCAGGATTGCCCCCGATCCACCCTATGAACTGATATCCTGCGGTGGGTAGAGCAACAATGTTTATAATGCTTCCGAGGACGTAACTTCCGCTTCCAATCACTGTTCCCCCTCCGTTGGGTTCGGCCGACAGGTTGAGTGGGTAGGTGAGGCTTTCGAAGTTGGCGGTGACATTAAGGTCGGAGGTTAGCGATATAGTGGTGGCGGAGGAGCTCTCGTCGGCTATCCCTTTCCCGCTCCAGTTTGTGAACACGTAACCGGATGAAGCCGTGGCGGTGACGTTGATGTCTGAGCCATAAGGGTAATTCCCTGATCCGGTCAGCGTTCCTGCTCCTTCAATGTTTCCTATGAGTAGTAGCTTGTGATTGGACGATGCGAAGTTGGCGGTGATTGTCCGTGAGGAAGTTATCGTGACTGATGTGCCAAAGGCATTGGCGTCAGCCAGACCTTCGCCTGTCCACTCGACGAAACGATACCCTTCGAAGGGACTCGCGAAAATATTAACTGTTTGGCCGAATTCATAGTTTCCGCCTCCCAGCACGGTGCCACCCCCACTTGCGTTGACAGCAAGGTTGAGAGTGTAGGAACCTAGCTCGAAATTGGCTGTTATGCTTCGGTTTTCCGTCATCGACGCCGTAGTGGTCGAAGAGGTTGGCTCATTTGGCCCCGAACCACTCCAGTGAGTGAATATATAGCCTGAGTCGGGGGTGGCGGATATGTTCGCGTCGGTGCCATATGCAAAGGTTCCGCCAGTCGAAACGCTTCCCCCGGTTACCGCGTTCACAGCAAGTAAGTGGTTGTTCAAGGAAAAGTTGGCTCGAAGAACGTAACTGGCGTTGGTATCGACAGCTGTGGTACTGGCATTGCCGTCGGAAATGAGAGCCGTTGAGTCTACGACTTTTATGATATTGCCCATGCTGGGATGATTCGCGCAATAGTAGTATAAGGTGTCGGGCGTTCCGTCACCCACGGTGATTGCGACAGTCCCGCTTGTGGATTCGGAACCTGTTACTCCCGCAGTGTATTTACCAAGGTTCGTATTGCCACCGCCGCCCGTGTCCTCACTGAAATAGAATGGATGACTGGCGGTGGTGGAACCATCAAGGACGAACTGGTAGACGTTTCCTCGGACGAGTGTGAGTGGCGGTGTCTCCTTGCCGTTAAGAAAGAACGCGTTGCTGGTGGCGTCGTATTGCCTGGCGGCTACGGTAGCGGTGAAATTCATTGTTCCGTTTACCTCCCATCCGCTAAAGCTATAGCCGATCTCGGGAATTGCTTTGATTGTGGCGAGTTGACCGTAGGAATAGTTTCCGTCACCGGTAACGGAACCACCCGAAGGTGAAGCGATGGCGATTTCGTTTTTCAATGCATCGAAGTGGGCGGTTGCACTGGCATCGGATCCTTGGTTCAGCGTTATGGTTGCGGTTGTTGAAAGTGGAGAGGAGAGGGTGCCTCCGGTTGCCGTCCATCCCAAGAAATGATAACCTTGCGCTGAAATCGTCGAAACATTGACTACTGTATTTTCGTCATAAGGTCCACTGCCGCTAGTAGATCCTGAGCCAATGGGGTTGGTGTAGGTCTGGAGTATCTTTTTATCAATGGGAATAGGGGCGAAGCGAGCTGTCACGTTTCTGTCCTGCGTCATGGATACAGTTGTGGATAGTGAATCGGCATCCGTTATTCCTTCACCTGTCCAATTCGTGAAGTAATGGTCTGAGTCTGCGGTAGCAGTAATCGGGGTATTCGTGCCATAGCTGAAACTTCCGCTTCCTGATGCAGTCCCTCCGGAAGCGGAGGAAACTATTAGGCTGTAGATAATGGAATTGAAGTTGGCCGTGACGTTTCTGTCTTGTGTCATGTCAACGGTGGTGGTGGACGCATTGATGTCGGCAATGGCTTCTCCGCTCCATCCTGTGAAGGAGTAACCGGTTTGCGGAGTGGCTGTAATTGTCGCTTGGGTTCCATGGTAGTAGGTCCCGGATAGGGATGTGGTTCCTCCGGCGCTTGCGTTCGTAGTCAGAGCGTATGACTTGATTGCGAAGGTGGCGGTTATGTTGCGATCCTGCGTCATGGCGACGGTCGTGCTTAATGCCATCGCATCGTTGACTCCCGTCCCAGTCCATCCGGTGAACTCGTATCCAGTTTTGACTGTAACCACAATGGAAGCGGTAGAGTTCCAGTCGAAGACACCTGCTCCGGTAATCGAGCCTCCGTTTCCACCGGATGCAAGAAGCGTGTATCTGTTGATGGCGAAGGATGCCGAGGCATTGCGGTCCTGAGTCATGTCGATCGTGGTGGTGAAAGCGTTTGCTTCGGCAATGCCTTCTCCGCTCCATCCTGCGAAGGAGTAGCCTATTTGCGGAGTGGCTGTAATTGTCGCTTGGGTTCCATGGTTGTGAGATCCCGAAGAAGAAACGTTGCCACCTATTGTTCCAGCGGACATGGACAGGACATGAGAGTTGATTAGGAAGGTGGCACTTACGATTCTATCCTCTGTGATTAGAACAGTTGTGTTTGCCTCGGACGGGCTCGTTATGCCTGTTCCAAGCCAACTTGTGAAGGAATAGCCAGTGCTTGGCGTCGCGGTTATTGGCACCGAGGAGTTCCATTCGAAGATTCCGGAGCCCGAAACGGAACCTCCGGAGGCTGCTGATGCAAGGAGCGTGTAGCTATTGATTGCGAAGGATGCTGAGACATTGCGATCTTGTGCCATGTCTACCGTGGTGGTGGAGGTGTTGATGTCGTCAATGCCTTCTCCGGTCCATCCAATGAACGAGTAACCGGTTTGAGGAGTGGCGGTAATGGATGCTTGAGTTCCATGATTGTGAGAGCCCGAAGAAGATACGCTGCCACCAGTCGTTTCGGTGGATATGGACAGGGCGTAAGAGTTGATTAGGAAGGTGGCGCTTACGTTTCTTTCCTCTGTCATGAGAACCGTGGTATTTGCGTCGGAGGGGCTCCCTATGCCTGTTCCGACCCAGCCAGTGAAGGTATAGCCTGTATTTGTCGTTGCCGATATCGGTGCAGAAGAATTCCAGTCGAAGATTCCGTCTCCTGAAACGGAACCGCCAACTCCTCCGGATGCTGTCAAGGTGTGTCGGTTGATGGTAAAGGTTGCCGTGACGTTTCTATCTTGGGTGATGAGCACGGTGGTATTGGAGGCGTTTAGGTCGGCGATTCCATCGCCCGTCCAGCCAGTGAAGGTATAGCCTGTATTTGTCGTTGCCGTTATTGGTGTCACAGTCCCGTAGCTGAATGTGCCGGTTTCCGATACGCTTCCACCCGTTCCGCCTGTTACACTAAGGGTGTAGGAGTTCAAGGTGAAGTGAGCCGTTACGGATCTATGTTGAGTAGCCGCGAGAGTAATGGTGCCGTTCGTTTCATTGGAATCTCCGGACCAATGAGAGAAGGAGTATCCGGTTGCGGGTGTTGCAGTTAACGAGGCGGTGGCGCCTTGGTTGTGAACCCCTGCTCCGGCAATCGTGCCGGATCCTGCCGGAGAGGCATTGGCGTCGATCTGGTAGGAAGGCCAGCGACCGGTACCGAGATTGTCTCGGCGAAATTTCGGCCAGTCCGAGTCGGCTAAATTCCACCCTGCCTTAACGGCGTACAGTTTCTTGTCGAATGAGCCGAAGTACAAGGTCCCGTTGTCATCGATGGTGAGGGAGGAGTCGACAACGTCGCCAATGACGACCGAATGATTGGTCATGCTGCTGTTCCAGTCCATGGAGCCATTCGCATCGATGGCAAAGATATGGTTTTCACCGCCTCCGAGGTATCCCGCGACGTATACGGTGCCGTTCTCGTCAACAACAGGAGAACTGTAGAACACGTCTCCGATCGGCCTTTCCCAATTGGTCACTCCGAAGTCGATATCGATCGAGCGGAGGTATCCGTCCCGAGACATGAAGAACACTTCATTCGACAAACCGATTACGGGTGAGGAATCTACCCTGTCCGCAGTTGCGTACTTCCAGCGAAGAATCCCGTTGGTGCCGTTGTCCTCCAGTGAATAGCAATAACCGTTGGCGCTCCCAAAGTAAATGTAACCGTACAGGTCGAGAGCAGGAGAAGACTCGATGGAACTGTTGGATTCGGAGATCGTGTCCACGACATAGGTCCATTTCGAGGTACCGTCTGGATTTACGGCATGGAAGGTGCCGTTGTCGTCTCCGAAGTATATGGTGCCGTCCTGACCCAAGGCGGCGGATGAGGAGACTGGTTGCTCGGCGAAATATTCCCACTTTACGGAACCATTGGCTTCAAGGGCATAGAAGAAGTTATCGTGCGATCCAACGTATATTGTTCCGTCGGGGCCTACTGCGGGTCCAGCCAAGACCAAACTGTCGGTGGAGAAAGTCCATTTCGCGGTGCCGTCGGGATTTATTGCGTGCACTTTGTTGTCCCAAGATCCTACGTATATGGTCCCGTCGTCGGCAATTGCGGGGGTCGAGTCCACCCATTCACCCGCTTGGTAAGTCCACTTCACTCCTCCGTCCGAATAAAAGGCGTAAAGCTTGCCATCGCCCGATCCTACGTAAATCGTGCCGTCCGAGCCGATGGTCGGGGATGAGTAGATGGCACCCCTCGTTGGCTGGCTCCAAACAAGGTCTTGCACTTGCGGAATGTTTTGGGAAGAGCTCGAGTTCATGTCTACGGTCAAGGTGTAAACGGAATCTCCCTGATTGTTTCCATTTGAATCGGCGACCAGTCCCGAGGCATAAAACGTGACCAACCCGACATCGGTACTCGGAGCCGTCCACTTGAAGGTCCATTGACCGGTTGTGGAAGGGGTGTTGTGCTCGATGTATTCACCATCGACGGTTATGCCCGAAGATACGGGGGCCAAACTTCCGGCGTTATCGTTTCCCGACTGGGCAATGGCTTGAAAACCATATCCCGTGGCGTTTTTGTCCAGCAATAGGTTCAGTTCGTAAGTGCGGTTTGGAGTGTAATAAGACGGAAGACCTGTAATTGTGAAGTTGCTGTCTCCATTATTCAGCACACCGTCATCATGACAATCCGTGCAGTTTTGGGAGTTCGGAGGATCTCCCGCTTTGCCTGCAGGTGGGTTTGTTTCTTTTCCCCATAAGGCACTTGCGGAAAGGCCAAATAATGCGGCAATTAGATATCTTGAAATCATGAGTGATTATTTGGACGGAGCAAAAGGGAAGCTAGCTTTTACCTATT
>CALBIN010000323.1 GCA_937893275.1 uncultured Opitutia bacterium
TCCCCATCATTACCGCCAAGTCCTCGACTGGGGCCAGTTCCATCCGTCGCGTTCGGTCTGGGTGGCGGATCGGATGTTCGATACCTACCGTAAGGAGCAACCGCAATGGGTATATCCGCCTGTCGGTCACGTTGCGAACGGTCCGTCGGGCGTTACTTGGTTGACGGGCGAGTCGGTTCCCGAGGATTTACGCGGACAGTTTCTCCTCACCAATTACCGTGGTTCCCCCAATAGCTCCAATACCTTGGCCATCAAGCTGGAGAACAAGGGAGCCGGCTTCCACTTCAAGGGCTCCCGTGAAGTCATCCGCGGGGTGGCCACGGCCGACGTCGAGCTTGGCTACGACGGCCGTCTCTACTTCGCTGATTACGGAGGCGGTTGGAGCGTGAACAAGAATGGCACCATCCAAGTACTCGAGCCGAAGGACCCCGCCTTGTTGAAGGCGGGTGAAGCCGTCGCGAAGTTGTTTGCCAAGGGCTTGGGCGAACATGACCTTAAGCAACTCAAAGCCCTTCTGAACCATCCCGACCAGCGCGTCCGTAAACTCGCTCAGTTCGAGTTGGTTGTGCGAGGACCGAATGGAAAATCAATTCTCGTGGAGGTCTCCCAATCCAAGGAGGCTTCTTTATTTTCCCGCCTCCATGCCCTTTGGGGATTGGGACAACTCGGCCGCCAAGGAAAAGGGGACAACAAGGCCTTGCTCGGCTTGCTCCGGGACGCCGAAGACGAGGTGCGGGCCAATGCAGCCCGCGTGACAGGCGACCTGCGTCTCGAGGATGCTCGCGATGGCTTGCTCTCCCTGCTTGTGGACAAGTCCCTTCGGGTCCGCTCGCTTGCCGCCATTGCCTTGGGCCGAGTTTGCAAACGAGGTGATGCGGAAGTGATCGCGTCCCTTTACCAAACCGCCGCCGCCAATACATCCGATTTTGACGTCGTGCTCAGGCACTCCTGCCTATCCGCTCTAGACCATCTTGAAACTGAGGAAAACGCAGCCAAAAAAGTGACTTCCTCCTCGCTCGAAGAGCGCTTGATGGCTGTACTTTTCCTTCGTCGCCATCATAGTCCTAAATTGGCCGACTTTCTCAGTGATGCCGACCTCGGAATCAGAACGGAAGTGATTCGCGCGATCTACGACTCCAAGGTGCTCGATACTTGGGTGGGAGACCGCTTGGCCGCTATCGACGGGAAAGGCCTGCCGGAGACTGTTCAGCGCCGCATCGTCGGTGCAAATTACCGCAAAGGCACGGTTAGGAACGCCAAGCGCTTGGTTGCCTTGGCGGCCGACGTCAAGCTTCACAAATCCGTCCGCCAAGCCGCCCTACACGGCCTTCGCATGTGGGAAGCCTCTATCGATACCGATCCTGTTTTGGGGCATTACCGTCCTCAGGTCGTGAAGGGACGCACCATGAAGCAACTTGGTGGCGCTCTGACAGGTCCTATTCGTCGCTTCATCTCCCGCAAGCAGGACTCTAGTCTGACTGCCTTGGCGACGAAGTTGGCGGGTGATTGTGGGATAGCTCTCGATTTGGCTACTTCGCGCAAGCAAGTGGTCGATGACACCTTGGATCCCGAGTTGCGCGTAGCGACCCTCGACAGTATTGCCCAAGCCGGCCAATCCGCTGATGATGCTCTCATCTTGAAATTATCAAAAGGCACCGAGCCTCTGGTTCAGGCAGCTGCCTTGCGCCATGGTTTCGACCGCAACCTCGATGGTGTCTCCAAGCTTGGCTATGTAGCCATTAAGTCAGGGCCAATCCCGGTAGCTCGGAGCGGGGTCGCAGGGTTGGCTCAACGGGATCCTTCTTCCTTGAAAGGCTTGTGGTCGTCACGTGAAACGAGCCTTCGAAAAGAGCTTTGGCTAGATGCTTACCTTGCTCTTTCCGAATCCAAGGATGCCAAGGCCAAGACCGCTGCCGCCTCCTTTTTGGCTCAAGATACCTACAACGTATCCTCCCTCAGCGTTGCGGGCGGTGACCCCATCGAGGGAGGCTTGGTATTCCGTAATCAGGGAGCCTGCCTGCAGTGCCACAAAATCGGCACCGAGGGTGGGGTGCAAGGCCCTGACCTTTCCATTGTGGCCGAGCGCCTTAAACCATCCGAGCTCCTCCAGTCCGTGGTCAATCCGGGAGCTGTCATCACCGAGGGATACGGTCTTTCTTCAGTTGTCCTAAAGGACGGATCGGTCTTGGTTGGTAGGGTGCCCAAGCAGACCGATTCCGAGGTGCATGTAATCGCCTTGGACGGAAAGGTGACCGAATTGAAACGTTCTCAGGTCGCATCGATTACCCCGCCCGTTTCGCCAATGCCTCCCTTGGGTATGACTCTGCCGCCCCATGACTTGCGTAATCTTATCGCCTTTCTGGCCTCACAAACTGCCGACAACGACGCTAGGCGAGACAACCTGGATCACGGCAAGAAAGATTGAACCGAGGATACTTCGCCATGAGCGCAAGAATGCCATCCCACTTGCAGGTACTTGCATTTCTCGTGGCGTTCTGTCTTGGCGGATCTCTTTATGCGAAGAATTTCGAGCAACCCGACCCCACGGGCTTACCCGATCTCTTTTCCTTCACCGACACCTGCAACAGCTACCTCATTCGCGACGGCGACGCTGCTCTCCTGATCGATCTGGGCGACGGCGGAGCTCTAGAGCATCTAGACGGAATCGGTGTAAAACGGATCGAGTGGTTGCTGTTCACTCATCACCATCGGGAGCAATGCCAAGGCATCGGGAAGATCGATCGCAAGGTGACTCAAGTTGCAGTTCCCGAGGGGGAGCGTGAGCTCTTTGATAACCCGACCTCCTTTCGAAAGTGGTTTCCCAAGCTGGGTGACAAGTATTCCGTCTACGGAGCCAGTTACGCTAGACCACCCAGAGAACCCATCGCCGTCGACAAAGCGTTGAAGGGCGGGGAAACCTTCTCTTGGCGCAGTTACGAGATCGAATGTTTGTCCACGCCAGGGCATTCACCCGCCAGCATGTCCTATCTGATTCGCCGCAAGGGTGAGACGATGGCTTTCACCGGTGGGGTTATGCACGATGGCTCCAAAATGACTACTTGGTACGACTCCGAGTGGGACTACGGTTTCGCCAAGGGAGTTGACGCTATAATGGGTTCCGTCGACAAGTTGATCGAGAAGAAGCCCGTCCTCGCCTTGCCCTCGCATGGACCCATAATCCATAAGGCCACGGCTCAATTGAAAACCTACAGGGAAAAGCTTACCACCTTTCGAGCGAGCTATATCCGCGGCTATGCGGTTCACAAGATGACCCCCAAGCAGAGTGATCCCATCTCGAAACCGACCGCTTTCCCTTTGATGAACCGAGTCACTCCGCACCTTTACAAGCTTAATCCGGAGACTTTGGGCAAGAACTTTTCCATCATAATATCTGATGACGGGCATGGCCTTGTGCTCGACTGCGGGCTTTTTCCCGAGGTCCTGCTGCACCGTCTGATCCAAGGCATGAAGAAGCACTTTGGGCTCAAGCAAATCGATGCCCTCTGGGTCTCTCACATGCACGGAGATCATTTTCTTCTGGGCCCCGTTTTGCGGGAAAAGTACGGAGTGAAGAGCTGGACGCTTGATCGTATCGCCGACAAATGCGAGAACCCGCGCCGTTATGATTACGCGGCCCTCGTTTCGGCTTATGGCTCGGGTTACGTCGGATCTTTTATTGACGGCATGAAGATCGACAAGTCCTTTCGTGACGGCGAGTCCGTTGAGTGGGAGGGATACAAGGTGCAGATCGACTGGATGCCGGGTCAGACCGAGTTCGGGTGTTGCCTATGGTTGGAAATCGATGGTCAGCGCGTTGCCTTCACCGGAGACAACCTCTTCGCAGACTCCTCTAACCCCAAGCAGAACGGGCATGAGGCAGTAGTGGCTCGCAATAGTGCTATCTTCGAGGAAGGTTATTTGCTCGGCAGTCGTTATCTCAAGGATCTCAAGCCCGATCTCGTCATGGGTAGCCACTCCTACGTAATGCCGAACCCCGCTGGTTTGCTGGATCGATATCATGAGTGGTCCAAGGAAATCATTCGACTCTATAAGAACCTGCTACCGGAAAAGGACTACGAGTACCTCTTCGATCCCTATTGGGTGTCCGCCTATCCCTATCGGATGGACTTCGCCAAGGAAAATACCCAGACGGTGCAGGTTACTGTGCGCAACTTTCGCTCCACGCCGCAGCGTCACAAGGTGGAGCTGAAGCTTCCGCCCGGCGTGAAAGCCGTCCCCGCCATTCTCGATGCCACCGTCGAGGCGGAGAGTCGTCGTCGTTTTCCCGTGCAGTTAACCATCGACCGTCAGACCGTCGCGGCCGGTGTGCTGATTATACCCTTTGACATTACGCTTGATGGTAAACATCACGGTGAGCTTTTCGATTTCATTATCCGAACCAGCGAATAGGAATTTTCTTTAGTTGGCTGTGGTCTGGTTCCTCTTCCTCCTTCAGTTTGCCGTCCGCTTGACCCTTATTTGACAAATCCTTTAGTTAACTGGCACTTATGTTTTTCTTCTCAACCACTAGTTTGCGTCACTCAACCCCAATCAACTGCCTATTGTGAGCTTGGATACTTCCAATCGATTGATTGCCGCTACCGTCGATCTCAAGAATCAGGTGAATGAGCTCAATTTCGGTTCGCCCACCGAGTATGTTTACAATCCATTGGACTATGCTTGGCCCGCCCATGAACAGTATTTGCGAATGGCCACCGCCACCCCGACCAAAATTGTGTTTCTGGGCATGAATCCCGGCCCGTTTGGAATGGTTCAGACCGGGGTTCCCTTTGGTGAAGTTGCTGCGGTTAAGGACTGGATCGGAATCAATGCGCCGATTGGTAAACCGTCCAAAGAGCACCCGAAGCGACCTGTTGATGGTTTGGCTTGTTCACGTAGCGAAGTGAGTGGTCGCCGCTTGTGGGGTCTCTTCGCTGAACGTTTCAGCTCGGCTTCCGTCTTCTTCGAGGATCATCTTGTGGCGAACTTTTGTCCTCTTGCTTTTATGGAAGAGGGTGGGCGCAACCGAACTCCCGACAAGCTGCCCGCTGCGGAGGGAAAGCCACTTATGGCGGTTTGCGACTGTTACCTGCGTGCGACGGTGAGTATTCTCGAACCCGATTGGCTGGTTGCCGTAGGAGGCTTTGCCGAGGCTCGAGCTATTTCGGCCTTGGCGGGTTTGGAGGTGAGGATTGGCAAGGTGTTGCATCCAAGTCCCGCAAGTCCTGCCGCAAATCGAGGTTGGGCCGAACAAGCTACCCATCAACTAGAAAATCAGGGGATTTGGTGAAGCATTTTTAATCTTTTGGACATCCATGACTTTCAATCCAAAACCTATTGATCATGGGTTCTTATTCGCTCTCGATGTTCATTCTGTTTTTAGCTTTGAGCTATTCATATTAAGATACTAGCCCAAACTACCTTTACCCTTTTTAGCTGAACCAACTTAATTTACACTCCACCACAATCCTATGAAAACAGCTCCTCTCTTCGTTCTCTCTTTCTTCCTGTGCGTCGTCGCCCAAGCGGAACATCATGCCAAGCATTTGTTCATTCTCTCGGGCCAATCCAATATGCAGGGGCACCGGCCGGAGGAAGCCTTTACCCCGACAGTTGAGAAGGCGCTTGGCAAGGACAAGGTGATCGTCGTGCAGGATGCCCTCGGCGGGCAGCCCATTCATCGTTGGTGGAAACAATGGAAGACCCCTGAGGGAAAAAAGCCCGCCCAGTCGGGAGACCTCTACGATCGTCTCATGAGCAAGGTAAATTCAGCCATAAAGGGGAAGGAGTTGGCCAGTGTCAGCTTCGTATGGATGCAGGGCGAACGGGATGCAAAGATGGGGTGGGGGGATCTTTACGAGGAAGCACTCGTTGGTCTCCATGCCCAGTTGGCCAAGGACTTGGGAAGGAACCCGAAGGAAATGACTTTCGTTATTGGCCGTTTGAGCGACTTCGACATGAACAACAAGAGGTATGTCCACTGGACCAAGGTGCGGGAAGCCCAAGTCAAGGTGGCCGACTCGAGCCAGAAGTTTACATGGGTCGATACCGATGACCTGAATGACGGGAAGAGCCGCAGGGGCAAGGACATCAAGAACGACCTACACTATTCCGCCGAGGGCTACAAGACGCTTGGACTACGTTTCGCCGAGGCCTCCCTGAAGACGCTTGGTAAATAGGTTATGAAGGTCATTCCCTTTTTCTTTTTCCTTCTTCCGCTTGTGTGCCCGGGCAAGGTTCGTTTGCCGGCGATCTTTTCCGATAACCTCGTTTTCCAGCAACGAAGCGGAAATCCGATTTGGGGTTGGGCGGATTCGAAGGAGAAGGTCACGGTCAAGACAAGTTGGGGGGGAACTCACTCCGCGACTGCGGGCAAGGACGGCAAGTGGATGGTGATTGCCCACACTCCTAAGGCAAGCAGGGGGCACCAAGTAACGATTCAGGGCAGCAACAAGATTGTGCTCAAGAATGTTGCAATCGGGGAAGTCTGGCTTTGCGCCGGACAATCCAACATGGGCTGGTCGATGGGTAATTCCTTCGAGGCGGAAAAGGAAGCCAAGGTCGATCTTCCCGGTTACCGGATTTACCGTTCCGCCCGGGAGCATTGGCACGAACCGCTCAAGGAAAACCGAGATCGTCTGGCCCGCTGGAAACCCTGTGATCCGAAGTCGGCTGCCGAGACTTCCGCCGTGGCTTATTATTTTGGAAAGAAATTACATCAGACCCTCGGGGTCCCCGTGGGCATCATTCAACGGGCCTATGCCGGTACTCCTATCGAGGGTTGGATGCCCTGGAGCATCCAGAAAGACGATCCCCGGGTTCAGGCTCACAAACGCACTTATGAAGAAGCGAGCAAGAGGATGGTTGCCCGTGGAG
>CALBIN010000324.1 GCA_937893275.1 uncultured Opitutia bacterium
GATATCTCGTGATCGATTGAGATTCCCTTGGGCCAACCTGCGGGCGTATCCGAACCCCCTTGAATGTTGCCGGGGAATAGCTCGATGCCGGTAAGCAGGCAACTCATGCCACGCATGTGATTGTCCCCGTCGCCGCGAACTTTGTTATGCAAACTCTTGAGGAAGAGCAGGCGGTCTCGGAAAGGTTCAAGTGGTCGGGTTATACTCTTGAGCTCGAAGTCCTCGCCGTCCTTGTCTGGCCAAAAATGCTTGGGGATAGTCCCATTGGGGCTGAACATGAAGATAACCCTCTGCTTGGGCTTGGGGAAAGAACTGTCATCCTTGGCTTGTAAGTGTGGAACTTGGGAGACCAAAGGAAGGGAAAGGGCCGACAAGCCCAAGCCCTTGAGGGCATTACGGCGGTTAAGGCTATTAAAATCGACGGTCATTTTGGTATTCAGCGGGCGTAAACGAACCCATCAGTAGCAGCTTCTAAGCAAAGCTGTAGGTAAAGGTCGGTCAACTTGTTGGTTCTCATGTCTTTGAGCAGAGTTTTATTTACCATGTTCTTGTAGCATGAAGGATCCTGTTTGGCAACGTACTTGAAGAGCTCCTCGATAAAAAACATTTCAGAGCTTTCGCTGGCCAAGGAGTGCTTCAGCAGGTCGGCGGGTCCACTCATGGATAGTGCGTTCCCTTCTCGGTCAAAGTAAGTAACCTTGGTGTCGAGCGTTCTTCCCGCGTCCTCAGTGCTGACTCGTCCTGTGGCATCATAGCCCTCGAGAAGAAATCCGGTTGCGTTGATTAGGTCGTGGCAGGCCATGCAATTGGCCGGTTTGGTAAGAGCGGTCACCTTTTGCCTCATCGTCCATTTCGGGTCGAAATCGGAACTCTTGAAGGATATTGCTTCTTGGGGGGGGCGAAGACGCCGTCCCAGGATCTTGCGAGAAACGAAAACGCCCCGGTGGATCGGGGAGGTCTGGTCTACGTAGGAGTAGTTGGCCAAAAGGTAGGGGTGAGTGAAAAGACCCTCCCGCCCAAGATCCTCAGCAGGATAAAGAGGAAAAGCCGATGTGTTGGAATCACGGAGGGTTTTGACTCCGTAGTAATCTGCCATTTTCTCACTTAGAGGTATTTCTCGAGCCCGTAGTAAATCCTTGAGAGTTCCTCTGTCTTCCCATATCACGGAATCCAAGTAAGTGATCAGTGATCTCCTCAGATCGGAGATCACTTGATCGTCGAACTTGGGAAACCTTTCCCTATCTTTTTGCGGAGGATCGTTTTGATCGATTTCCAGCCAATGGACCAGGAAATCCTGAAACTTGGCTTGGGATCTGTCGTCCTCCAGCATTCTCTTTGACTGACCTTCCACTTGGTTTTTTTTCCGAAAGTTTCCCTTCTCCATCAATTGGTGAAAAGTACGTCCGGGAAGAGAGTCCCAGAGGTAGAGGGAGAGACGTGTGGCCACGACGTAGGGATCCTTTTCCTTTTTGGCGAGAGCCTGCCACTCGGGATAAAGAAAACGAGGCGACTTGAGGGTAAGAAGGACGATCTCCTCGACCGATCGGGAGAGACTTTTTGATTCTTCAAAACGCGAGAGGACGAAGAATTCCTTTTGCTTTTCGTTAAGAGGTTCACGGAAGGCGTATTTAACGAATTCGAGAAAAAATCCCTCGACCTTTTCTCTCCTCTTGGGGTCTTTATCGTTGGTCTGAGCCAATCGGTCTATTCTTTCGTTGGCGAACCTGCTTGCCTCGAGCGCCGCGAAAGTGATGGCCTCATCCCATGCCTGCTCGATCATGGTTCCCCGGGGAAACCCATAGGAGGAGTCGTCGGGAGGGAGTTTTTGCTGGATGATTAAGCTGGGGGGGACGCTCTGCTGAAAAAGGAATTCCTTGGGAATGATCTCTTTATTCCCATGGGGAGGTTTCCAACTCAGTCGGATCTTGGCAATGGGATCCTTGAATTTGAAGAAATCGAGCATTATCGGGTAGGGCCTTCCTCCAAGGAGGAAAAGACGAATGCTCTTTTCTCGTTCCTCGCCTCCGATGACGGTTTCGTCAATGGAAGCTTTTTTCCCATCGGCATTGATCCAAAAGGAGAAGCCGTTGTAAGAATGAACGAAGAATTCATACCAACCCGTCTCGGGAGGTAAGATCGATCCCTGCCACAAGACGGAGAAACCTTCCTTGTTCATACCCTCGAGCGGGACACCCGAACCGAAGTCGAAATCAACCACGGGATCTATGCGGTCTTTCTTTTTTTGGTGCCTCCTGTTCATTTTCTTCACGTCGTAGTAGGCGGCTCTCAAACCTTGCTTTTCGCGGTCGACGCCGACCGGCATTCGGGCACCGGGCGACTGGGCGAACAAATCGGCTACGGATTGGCGAAATTGCCGGTTAGTGAGGCGAGCCAAGGTTATTTCATCGGATTGGGCAAATTGTTCCGGCTTTTGCCAAAAAGTTTCGAATACGTAGTTGGATACAAGCCTTGCATCTTCTCCCCGGCAGAGCTTCGGTTCTAGCTCGGGCATGGTCTTGTCCACCACCCGGATCAGCTTTTCCAGCGGCCAGTCTCCGGTTAGCGGTTTTTCATATTCTCCCACCACTCCCTGTCCTTTGCTGCCATGACACTCGGCGCATTGTTTTTCAAAGATCGCCTTGCCCTTGAGCAATGAAGATTCGTTCGGTTTTGCCCAACAGACAAATCCAAAAATGACAGCCAAACTTGCCATGCATGCTAAACGATAGAAATTCACACCTTACAATATACCAAATCCAAGGTTTTAGCCCAAGCAGAAGTGATCGGGTTGCGTGAAATTCCAGACAAGGGGTTTTCCCATAGAAACATTTTCTTCGCACCCCTCCTTTGTCATTGCGAGAAGGGGCAAAGCCCCGACGCGGCAATCCAGCGGAACCATCCGGCAACCTCCGCATCGCCCGGGCATCCCGCACAACGCCTCAGACTGGATTGCCACGCCACGATGCGGCTCGCAATGACAGCCTTTGGGGACGCATCCCTAAACCGTGAGACGAACCACCCCGCCCGTTCCCGTCCTCCCTTTGTCATTGTGAGGAGGGGCAAAACCCCGACGCGGCAATCCAGCGGAACCATCCGGCAACCACCGCATCGCCCGGGCATCCCGCATAACGCCTCAGACTGGATTGCCGCGGTCGCTACGCTCCCTCGCAATGACAATGCAAAAATGTGTGGATTGCCACGCCCTGACGGGCTCGCAATGACAGAGAGTGTGTGACATCCCTGCGTAACCTTGTGGCTCGCAAGGACAGCATCGCGGGAGAGTCTCAGTCTTTCCTTTCCCAGAGGAACATGCGCTCGAGGCCCGTTCGGTGCGGGTAGGAGCGTGGGGTCCAATCGGAGAGGAGTTGGAAATTCGTTGAGAATCTCTCGATGATTTCCTCGCGGTCGGTACCGAAGGGAGGACCTTCCTCGTCTTTGGGCAGCATGTAGTGGACGGCGAGGAGTTTGCCCTTTGGCTTGAGCCAGCGCAGGCAGGCCTCGATGTGATCGGGGCGACGAGCGGGATCGATGGCGCAGAAGAAGGTGTGCTCGAAGACGTAGTCGAAAGTGTCGAAGGGTTCGTCTTCGAGAAAGTCGCCCAGACGGAAGGTGGCGTTGGCTAGGGATTCCAGCGTTTGTTCCTCGGCGCCTTTTACGGCGGCTGGGGCGAGATCGTAGCCCACCACTTCGAAGCCGGCTTCGGCCCATGCCCGGGCATCGTGCCCGAACCCGCACCCGGGGACGATGACCTTGCCTGTCGGGAGATCGTCGTTTTCGGTCAGCCAATCGACTAGGCCGGGGGAGGGCTCTCCCTTGTCCCATTGGACGTCGCCCTCTTGGTAGCGTTGTTCCCAATCGCTCATGTGGTTACTTTACTTGAAGTGATTTCATTAAAGAGAGAAAGGATATATTTTGGTATTTGTCATTGCGAGGACGGACGAAGTCCTGACGCGGCAATCCAGCGGACGCGTAGGTCGCCGCATTGCGTCTCAGACTGGATTGCCGCGCCACATCGTGGCTCGCAATGACAAGAGTGCACGGGGTTCATTGATGGGAATGAGGCTCTGCGTTCTCTGCGTCTTTGCTAGAGGTTTCTTTCCATCAATCAAGCGACAGGCTCTCAACTTCTTTCCGGGTGAGGGTGCGATCGAAGAGGGCGACCTCGTCTATGCGTCCTTCCCAGTTGGACCGGTTGTCGTTGCGTCCGCCGATGAAGACGTCTTCCGCGAGCAGGTTGGTTTTTGCCTTGGCCTCGATCTCGAGCTTGCCGTCGAGATAGACTCGGACGTCCTCGCCCTTGCGGGTCAGGGTTGCTTGCCTCCATGTCCAGCGCTTGACGGTCGTTTTTCCGAGGTAGGTTTTCCCACCGTCGCTGAAGAGCAAGTGGCCCTTGGCGTCCATGCCCAAGTGATCGCCCGGGGCGTTGAGGGAATGATCGCGACCGCGACTGAACATCCAGCCGAGCACGGGTCGGGAATTGTCGGGCATACCGTTCCAGAACCATAGGGAAATGGCGTAGTTATTTCCAAGCTTCGGCAGGCGTGCCCGCAGGCGACCGCCGGCGAAGTGGGTGCAACGGTTGACTTGTCCGGGCGTGAAGCTTTTCGAGTCCGGGCCCTCGAGGTAAAAGACCACGCCGTCTTCGTAGGCTCCGTCGCGGTTGCCTTGCTCGTCGATTGCGAGGGGGCCTTGCAACTCATCCATGCGCCACCAATGAACGGGCTTGAGTTCGGTGATGGCCTTTGCCGAGGAGCCTTGCGAAACCAATGGGACGCGCCGTGGTTTTGCGGCAACCTTCTCAAGGAGACGAAGGCAAGACTCAACGATTTTGGGTTCCGCCTGTACCTCGAGCCCGGCGGAGCGGGCGGCCCATGTGTTGTAGCCACCGAGAAAATGTTGCTCGGGCGGTGGAATGTATCCGTCGCCACCATTGGCCAGTTCGATGACCATGGTATTGGGTAACGGACTTTTTTCCTTCAACTTAAGACCGGTCAGGGCGTAGGTTTCGTTCGGGGTCGTGGTGATTGCGATGTCTCCGATTCGAAGAGCCTGTAGGACGATCTCGGTTTCTTGGCGCTCGTGGAGGACGATTTGCTCGACTGCGTATACCTCGGTTTTGTTCTTTGGGTTACGGTCACCCATCTCCTCGACTATGCCTTCGGCCCATTGGAGGAGCCCGACATCGGGCGTCCGGTACTTGAGGGTCATGCGGGTCTCGGCCATGGCGAGGTCGAGATTAGGATGGTGCTTGATTTTGCTGTAGCCTTGCAGGGTTCGCTCCGCCAAGCCCTTGGAATAGGAGTCGATTTGCATTTGCTCCTCCTTCTTGGGCGGATCAACGATCCAGTTACGGATTGTGTAGTCGCGTCGCCAGATATCTCCGCTGCAACCGTGCGACATGATACCGACGAAGCTTTCGTCCGCTCCCAGCATGCTTCGGAGATTCGTTGCGAATTTTCCAAAGTAATCGGCGCTTACTGCTTTGGCCGCGCCAAAGTAATGCATCGAGAAATTTGCCATGATGGCAAGGGGTTTGCCCTTGAGGTCTTGTATCGAGATTAGGGTTAGATCCGGGTCTTCGGGGCCGGATTCGCCCGTCACGTCGTCCCAATTGCGCCCGGCATGCATATTGGCCCGTACGGTTGGATTACCGAATGGATCGTTTGCGATACGGTCCGGTCGGCGTACCCAGCGGCGCAAGGCAGTGAATTCCGCAGCGTTCACTTTATTCCATCCAGCTTGGGCAGGTTGTAATTTCTTTTGGGCAGCTGCGATGGCCTCGGAAATTTTCCCAGTCAGGTAGGGTGTGTACCTTGGATCAGCCTTGGTTCCCAGACAATCAAGGGTGGAGGGCGCCGTGTGGGTATGGGTGGCGGAGATCAGAATCCGGTCACTTGGGATTCCCGTCCGCTTAGTCGCCAAGGCCTTGGCTTCGTCGAGCATCGGTCGCGGCATCATGCAACTGTCAACGACCACGATGGCAATTTCCGTCTTGCCGTCCGCCAGTACGAGGGCCTTGGCGTAGATGGGGTCGGTAACCCCGGTGGCGCTTCGACTGGTCATGCCGCCGTTGACCAGCACGGGGAATTGTTTGGGACTTACGTCAAGGGCGACGGCTCCCGCCCGAAACTCGGCAGTGGCGAGATGTGTGAAACAGAATGTGAAGACGAGGAATAGGGCGTGAACGGTTTTCATTCCTTCACCTTGAGTTTTCCGAGTGGACTTTGGCAAGCCGAAGGATAAGGAACCTCCGCTTTCCTTGTCGGCGCTTTGAAAATTAACGACTTGAACCAAAACTTTAAGCCTTTTGCCGGTTTTCGTCTTGGCGGCGTGACCACAGCTAACGCAATATGGTGAATCGTGAAATATTTCGTTTTATGTACATTATCGTTCCTTGCCCAAGTTTCTTGGGCTAAGCCACTTTCGCCCAAGGAGGCGTTGGCGGCCTTTCGGTTGGAGACGGATGACTTGAAGGTTTCCTTGGTGGCTGCGGAACCCGAGGTCGTCGATCCTGTGGCCCTTTGCTTCGACGACAAGGGACGATTGTACGTGGTCGAGAGCCGAGGCTACCCGCATCCCGTGAGGGGGGAATTGCCGAAGGCGAAGCTCGGAAGAATTGCACGACTGGAGGATGTGGATGGGGACGGGCGCTTCGAGAAGCGTACGGAATTCGTCCGCGGGCTGACTTTCCCGAATGGGATTCTCCCTTGGAAGAAGGGTTTCTTAGTGACCGATGCTCCGGACGTGCTCTACCTCGAGGACGTCGATGGTGACGGGATCGCAGACAAGCGGGAGGTAGTCCTGACCGGTTTTTTTACCAATAGCAGTAGCGAGCAGTTGCGGGTTGCTTCTCCCGTTCTTGGCCCGGATGGGTGGATCTATCTGACGAGCGGGCTGACCGGAGGGAAGGTGACCTCGCCCAAACATCCGGACCGCCCGCCGGTTGAGGCCCGCAAGAACGACTGGCGCTTTCATCCCGAAACCCTGATGGTGGAATCGCTCCCCAGCACGGGACAGGTGGGTCAAGCCTTTGACCGGGAAGGCAGACGTTTCGTTTGTGATAACCGGCATCCCCTCCGCTGGGCGGTCTTTGGTCCGGGTGCCTTGGATAAGAATCCCAATTTGTCAGGGGTATCTCCCATGATGGACTTGGCCGAAGCGGGCTTAGCGACTCCTCTTTTCCCCCTTGCTCCTGACACCACCGCCGCCAGCTACATCCCCAAGCTAATGCAAAAACCGCATGCCGGAAGCTTTACCTCTTGTTGCGGATTATGCTTCTTTACCGGGGACGCCTTGCCCCGTTACCGCGGGAGTTTTTTCATTTGCGAACCTGCCCAGAACCTTGTCCATTGCCGCTCGGTCGTGGAGACAAAGGAGAAGTTGTCCTCCAAGGCTTCATCCGAGGGTCGGGAATTTCTCGCCTCGCCGGATCAATGGTTCCGGCCGGTTTTCGCGGCCAACGGTCCGGACGGTGCTCTTTATCTATGCGATATGTACCGCAAGTACGTCGACCATCCCAATTACCTGCCGCCCGAGGCTGCGGCTTCCCTCGATTTTAAGGCAGGGAAGAAAATGGGTCGCATCTGGAGGGTTTCCTCGAGAAGCGAGGCCAAACCCGCTCCCTGGCATCAATCGAAGGGAGTAGCGGTAGCTATCGACAAGGTTTTGAAAGGAGGGCGACTGACCGAGCATACGGCTTTGGCCGGTGAATCGGGTTCCAATCAATGGTTTCGGGCCGCCCTGTTCAGTTCCTTCCCAGGCAAGGCAAGGGAATTGGTTGAGGGATTTCCCGATAGCGCATCGCCCGCCCTGTTAGAGCAATCCGCCAAGATCCTGACCAAGGAACAACCGGCGGAAAAAATGCCTTCCGTGATTCGCGAACTGTGGGACAAAAAGGAGGGGTGGGGGTTTGCTCAAAGGGTGGCTTTCCTTCTCGGGTTGCCGGAGAATCTGCGCAAGCCCTATCAGCAAGAGATTCAACCCAAGGCTCTGGCGGTTTCCCTCAATGGAAAATTACCTGTAGCCGATCGCTTGTCCGCCATCCGCCTGCTCGTACTGTCCGCTCGGTCAAAACTCCTCGTTGTGCTCCGTCCATCCGAGCCCGACGAGATCCGGGAAGCGGCTATTCGCTCGCTTGCCTCGACCAATGATCCCGCGCTTGGAAAAAAACTGCTGGCTTTGCATCCGACCCTTTCACCGACTGACGGGGCTGTGGTCATCGACTCCCTTCTCTCCCGCAAGCCGTTCCAACCACTCATTCTGGATGCCCTGGAATCATCCGCTCTCCCGCTCCATGCGGTGAGCCTGACCCAGCGCAAGCGCCTCACCGGAAACTCCGAGCTGAAGGCCCGCGCAGCCAAACTTTTCGAATCGGCTGAAAATTCCGACCGGATGAAGGTTTACCGCGAATTCAAAAAAGTCCTCGATCTGCCTGCGAATCCCTCCGCCGGGCAAGCGGTTTTCCAAAGGGCTTGCGCTTCCTGCCACAAGTTGGGTGATTCCGGGCACGCAGTCGGCCCCGATCTGTCGGGCCTCAGAAACCAGCCGGCCGACGCCTTGCTTTTGCATATCATCGTTCCCAACCGCGAGGTCTATCCAAGCTATGCTTTTTATCAGGCCGAGACCAAGGATGGCGAGACTTACGCCGGGATTCTCGAAGGGGAGAGCTTGGCCTCGGTGACCTTGGTCTTGCCCTTGGGCCAACGCAAGACCATCCCGCGATCAAACTTGAAGAGCTTGCGCGCAATGCCTCTCTCCTTGATGCCCGACGGGCTCGAGCAAACCATGTCACGCCAAGAACTGGCCAACCTGCTCGCTCTGATCCGAAAGTAAGGCAGAAGGCGGATATCGCCCGGTTTTCTACTTCGCAATCTTGATCCGAATCCGGCGGTATTCCATTTGCCCGCGATCACCCTCGAGACCGATCGGGCCGGTGGCAGGCACCTTGAATTCCGCATTCAGTACTTCGCCGTTGCAGGTGCAGTGAGCTACTCCACCTTTGACGACGGCCACGATTTCGTTCCATTCCTGTGGCTTGTAATTCTTGAGGTCCTTCCACGGCCCGGCCAGTATGTAGTCCCGGCATTGGAGCTGGGGCTTGCGGATAAAGACTCCGCTATCCGCGTTCGGGGTAGCCCGAAACTCCAGCTTGAGGGTGAAGTCCTTCGGGAATTCCTTGGTCGTCCAAAGTTGTTGGACGCGCCGGCCTTCGGGCGGGGTAGTGACCACGAGTCTTCCATTGATTGCCCGGTAGCGCCCATCGTCGCTGGCTTTCTTTTCGTCGAATTTAGCGGTTTGCTTGAAGGTCTTCTTCGACCGGAAACCCCAACCGGTTAGGTCCTTCCCGTTGAAGAGGCTGACGAATCCGGATTCCATGGTGAAGTCTTCGGACTTGGTCTCGATGAAGCCATGAGTGGCCAAGAGTGGACGTAGGGCGGAGGCCCACTTTGCGTAGCCTAGTTTGTTCGGGTGGAGCAGGTCGGGAAACTCCGGTTTTTTCGCATCGCCTTTGGCATCGGCGAAGAGCAGCCAAGTGTCGAGGACGGTGATTTGGGGATCACCTTTGACGGTGGCGAAATAGAGCTGGTTGATCTTTTTGATCTGGTCGGCGGGGCGTCTCTTGCTCGCGGAACTGGGAAAGGTGTTGCAGAGAATGATCGGCATCTTTGCGTTGTGCTTCTTGAGTTCGGCTATGATGAGCTTTAAGTTGCCGGCGATGATTTCGGGGGATGCTTTTTCCTCGAGGTCGTTCGTGCCGATGAGGATGACCACTCCCTTGGGGTTGAGGGCAAGGACGTCTCCTTGCATGCGAATGAGTACGCCGCGCGTGGTGTCGCCGCTAATGCCTCGGTTGGCCACTTTGATTCCGGGGAAGCTGTTGCCCATGTTGTCGCCCCAGCCTTGCGTTATGGAGTCGCCTAGAAATACCAAAGCGCCTTGATCTTGTTCGACCTTTTTGGCCCATCCAGTCCGCTTGCGCTCCCATAGATTCTGGAACCAACCATATCGCCGTATGGGGCCTTCGCCGGGTAAACCTTCATCGGTGGCGGGGATGGCAAACTTGGACGCGGCGAACGCGAGATCGGATGAGATCAGGGTTGCCGCCAGCAAAAGAAGTGAAATGCGGGTAAGTTTCATAGTTATCGGTTTCGGTGTTATTCGAGCCTAGGGTTTCGGCTTATATGGTTCGTTGCGTTTTTGTGAAGGGTTTTTGATTTCTTACGGATTCTTCATCGGTACATCGTAAGTTTCAAGAAATGTTTTCCACATTTCCTTGGAGTATTTTCCGGGAGTCGGAGATCGGAGGCTCCGATTTGCCTCAATTGCAAATCGGACTCACGAGGAGTCTTTTTTCATGTCGATCAAATATTTCACGACGTTTTCGACATCTAGTTCGGCATCGAACTTGAAGGTGATCATCTTTGCATCATCCGCTCCAAGCGTAATAATTTGGCTGGCTCGCCCGATTTCCTGTGAAGCTTGGTTTAACGCTTTGGCTATGAGTTCTCCTTCGATTGCTTCCTCGGATATGAGATAGACCGAAACATCCTTGTCGAGAACCTTGGACACGGTCATGGAAAGTTTCTTGGCGGTAAGTTCAGGGCTTAAGGCGACCGGCTTTTCCTTTTCTCCGCATGAAGCAATGCCCAAGACTAACAAGACTAGAACTGAATATTTCTTTAAAATTTCCATTTTAAGGGATTGTTGAACAATTCGAAGGGAATACAGTTGTACATGTTGGCTGAAACTTCAACCATGATTTGCCAGCCCAAGAGGTCAAGCCAACATCTGTCGCTGTTCTTGCCTTAGGACACTGATGGGACTCAGTTTTGCCAGCTGCTTGTCTTGGGGCTTTCCCGTAAGTGGATTAGTTTGCTTCATGTGTTCTGTATCGTTTTCCGTTCAGCATTGTTCCGATCCAAGTGTAGCGGATAAAGTAACGGTAGGTCAGAAGAAGAATGGTGGTCGTCAAAAAACACACAAAAATGAATTTAAGGATGCTGGGGAATTCCCAATAAGAGACTAATGCTTGCAGGATTTTGACGAGGGGAAGATGAGCGATGTAAAGCCAGTAGGCAGAATCTGAGACAAAGCGGATCTTTGGGTTCTCGCCCGAAAAGAATTTGCGGAAGACACCCATCAACCCAAAGATCATCAGCCAGACGAAGATAGCCGAACAAAGGGTGATCAGTTCGTAGCGCCACTCGACGTCTTTCCTTTCCATTAGGCTAAGCGCGATCACGAAGACAACCAGGGAGACCAAGACGTGCATAGGCCATAAACGACCGATCTTTTGATGAAAGCGTTTGTTACCGAAGCAAATGGCGCCGTAACCAAAGAAGAGGCCGTAGTAGCCGAGTGCTATGAGATGGGGCGTAATATTAACCGAGGTCGAGGGGCCGAATTCATCCTCCATGAAATATTGGGCCCAGAAGGTAACGGGAAGAAGCCAAAGCAATCGGAAGGGTGACTCCGCGAGCCATTTGGCTAGACCGGGCAGTCGGACGAAGCTCAATAGTTTTGCCAAAAGGACAAAGGCTAAAGTCAGATAGACCAAATAGTAGAGAAACCATAGATGAAAGGTACCTAATTGACCGTTAATGAAGTAGTTCCTGGTGAACCAATTTCCTTCGTCAAACTCCATTCCTTCCATGCTTGAAAGGTTGGGGATTTCGTCGGTGACCAGAAGTTTCATCACCTCTTTTCTTCCCTTCTTTACATCGTCCCATGATATTGGAATTTGCAGAAGGTTTCGGGCCACCATTTGGGTTGTCTCTCGACTGTCTATCAGCAAGTCAACGGGACGATTGCTGTCATGGTTTCTCAGCTCCGGTTCGGCGCCATTTTCAAGTAAAACCCGCACGCTTTCTGTCCGCCCGAAAAAGGTCGCAAAATGCAAGGGGGTATTCCCTATGTTGCCAAGTAAGTTTACCTCTGCCCCCTTGTCGGCAAGTAACTTGACTGTTTCGGATTGCCCCATAGTCGCCGCCCATTGAAGTGGTGTTAAGGAATTGTCGTACGTCCCGTCTATGTCTGCACCCTCGCTTAGGAACTTTCCGATCACCTCTAAATCTCCATGCCCAGCCGCTTGGCCTAGGTTGCTGAATTCCTTTTTTTCCGCCTTCTCTGCTTTATTTATCCAGTCGTCGAAGGTTCCAGTATTTTTTTGTATCGGAAAAAGAAAGAGTCCGAATATGAAAAAGGGAAGAACGATGCGTTTGCCACGATGTATAAGCAATCCGCCCGACCCTCGTCCTTGCCACATCATCATTGTGAAGAAACCGCTTACGAAGAAAAACAAGGGCATGCGAAAGCCATGAATGAACATCATTGGTATCCCATACAACTCGGTCTGGTGTATGTCGTGTATGTTCCATATTGGCCAACCGGTAAAAGAGGCCAAGCCGTGTAAAACGATGCCAAGCAACATGGCGAAAGCCCGTAAGGCGTCGAGGTCGTGGAACCTTGTTTTGTCCAAATCAGGCATCCATCGTTGCAGCCCAATACTTTCCATGGATGTCCAAGGCGTTCACGGAATCTAAGCTGCATCCGGCAAGTCCGGTCGGGTCCAGATATACGGACTTACGGTCGCCTTGATTGATCTTTTCCGAAGAAAATTGGATGCGAAGTTCTTTCTCCCTTTTTTCGCTAGTATTTTGAGTGACCTCACCTTCCGCTGGGTAGGGAAGGGGAAATGATTTTTTGCCTTTACTATCAATCACTTGGATAACCGCAAGTCGTGCTTTGGTGTTTCCTTTATTTTCGATTACAAGCTCGAGGCACTGCTCTCGTTTCCTGATTTTTAACTCGAGAGGATCGGTTGAGGAATTCAGTCTTATAAGTCCCAGGATCGGGTTGAGGATTTTTTCAAAAGCGTTCTCTATTAAGATCAAAAATCCGGCAATGAGCAGACTGGCTACGATTGCGATAATGGTGATAGGATCCATTCTTATCTTAGAGTCTTATTCCCGGGAGCTTTTGTAACGGTCTTCACCTTGACTAAGGTGTAGACGATGGGTTCGGGACCGAGGCCCTCGACGCTGACCACCACGGTATTTTCGTCCTTCATGGTATAACGTACCTGCATGACTCCTTCCACTCCCTCTCTCGTAGCGAACCCCAGGCCAAGGATGGCCTCGCCGTCCTTGACTTCCCATTTCCCCGAGAACGCTGGTGCCTTTGCTGTCCGTCCCCGCGTGGAACACGGTTCCGTCCTTGGCGTTACGTCCCATGATGGCCACGCTGTTTGTGCCGAAGGCCGTGCCGGTGACCAAGATGGCGTGATCCTTCACTTTCCAAGCGTAGGTGACCTTCCTATTCTGGCCCTTGGTCTTGGGATCAACCCAGGTGCCGATGATTCCATCCCATTTCGATTCCTTTAGTACGTCGCCAAGGGTTTCGGCATAGCTCGTTACTCCGCCGAGCATGAACAAGATGGCCGCCAAGGCCGCGAACTTTGTCTTACAGTATGAAACTTTCATGGGTCTCTCTTTTGATTTAGGGTTGTGGATGGTTTCGTCGAAAAGGGGTTACGAAGCAAAGGATGGGGAACGAGTTGAGGTAAGGCTAGCAAATGTCATTAGGCTTGAGAGAAGAATTCGTTCACAACCGCTTGGGGTTGAAAGGGGTGGTCGGTGTCTTGCCGCTGGCTTTTTTTACCAGCAACTTGCGGAGGCTTTTCATGACCGCCTTGCTTTGCTTGTCCGGCTTAATGGCGAGGTTGTCGAATTCCATCGGATCGGCGTGGTGGTCGTACAGTTCGACACCGTGCTTGCCTTCTCCCCAGTCCGAGTAGCGCCAGCGCTCGGTGCGTATGCTGCGTCCCATGACGGGCTCGGCGAGGCGGTCGTCCGCCGGGCGCAGGACTTGGGTGATGGCGTATCCGTCCCATGGGGCGATGGGGTTTTGCAATAAGGGTTGAAGCGATCGTCCCTCAACGGCCTTGGGAGTGGACAGGCCGGCCAAGTCGGTCAGGGTGGGGTAGATGTCGACGAATTCCACGATGCGTCGACAGGACTGTCCATTGCCCGCTGCGCCGGGTGCCTTGATGATTAGCGGGGTTCGGGCGCCCTGCTCGAAGAGGGTGCGTTTTTGCCAGATTCCGTTGTGCTCTCCGAGGTGATAGCCGTGGTCGCTCCAAAAGACCACGATGGTGTTGTCCGCGAGATCGAGGCGCTCGAGGGCATCCATCATGCGGCCGACTTGGGCGTCGACGAAGGAGACGCAGGCATAGTAGGCCTGCATCGCCTTGCGGCAGGTCAATCCGTCTAGGTTGTAATGGGGCACGGGGCAATTGTGGGCGAAGGCGGCGGTGGGTATGTCCTTGCGATCGTCTTTCGGGGCATACGGCAGGCGCATGTCCTCCAAGGGATACATATCGAAATACTTCTTGGGGGCGACGTAAGGCGTGTGCGGACGGAAGAACCCGGCAGCGATGAAGAAGGGTTCCTTCTTCTTTTGTTCCATTAGCTTGATCGCTTCGGTGGCGATCATTCCGTCGGTCTGTTCCTCGTCTTTGCCATCGGCTGCCAGCCAGCTCAAGGCGGCGCTGATCTTGCGGTGGGGTTCGGCGTTGAAGATGAGAGCCTCGTCGGTCTTGTCGCGCCCCTTTGGGTTGACCGTCTTTTGCCAGGAAGGCGGGTCGTCGAAGCCGTCGGTCCCTATGCTGGCGGGTACGTTGTAGTGGTAGATTTTCCCCACCCGTCCGGCCCACCAGCCGCCTTTCATGAAACGTTGGGAAAGGGTAACCGCGTTCGGCACTTCGTCGCGAAAGTGGCGGTCCAAGTCGTAGACCTTGATGGTGTCCGGGCGTAGGCCCGTCATGACCGATGCCCGTGTCGGGTTGCAGAGCGGCAATTGGTTGTAGGCCCGCAAGAAACAGACCCCTTGGCCAGCCAGTTTGTCAATGTTCGGGGTTTGGGCGAGGCGGTCGCCGTAACAGCCCAGCGAACTGGCCAGGTCGTCCACCGAAATGAACAATACGTTGGGCTTAGCGGCGGCTACGAGCGAGCCGACAAGGGTAAGGGCGGTGATGGACAGGGTGATTTTCTTCATGACGAATTGGCTTTTTAGGGACACTTGACTCTCCGGAAAGAAGCCTGGGATTCAAGGCTTAAAGTTTTCATTACTTCCAAACGAATGTGAAGTAATGGCTCGAATGATCTTGAGATGTTCTGGGGAATTATGTTTTCGAAGTTGCATGAGGTATTTATTTCGCTGCTTGATTTCGGCCTTCTTGTTTCTTGTCGTGGGGTCGAATGGGTTTGGAGGAATTCTGGACCAGCCTTGGTTTCCCAAAGCACCTTCGCTACCGAAGCCCTCGGGTGAAGTTATTCAGGTAAAAACTGTTAATGAATTGTTCCAAGCGGCCAAAAAGGTCGCACCGGGCGGAGCCATACTGCTGGCGGATGGGCATTACATGATGCCTCGTTACTTTGAACTCACCACCGACAACGTAACACTTCGAGGGGTATCGGGTGATCGGCATAAGGTCATTCTTGACGGCGCATCGAGTCGTCATGGCGAACTGGTAGGCATAACGGGAGCCAAAGGCGTTACGATTGCGGACCTAACTATCCGGAACATCAAGTGGAACGGGTTCAAAATCAATTCAGACCGAGGCACTGAAAAGGCGACGATTTACAACTGCGTCATCCACAATATTTGGCAACGTGGCGTCAAAGCTCCCGCCATGCCGAAGGAGAAAGGAGCTCGGGGGCCTAGGGAATGCCGCATCCAATATTGCCTCTTTTACAATGACCGTCCCAAGCAATTCGCGGATGACGAGACCGAAACGGCAGACTCGTTCAATGGGAATTACATTGGCGGGATTGACGTCAAGAATACGATCGACTGGACGATAAGCGACAATGTCTTCCTCGGCATCCAAGGCCGCACTCGGGAGGGTCGTGGTTGCATTTACATTTCGGAAAACGGTCGCGGTTGCAAAATCGAGCGAAACGTATTCATCGATTGCGACGTGGCAATTGCGTTGGGCAACCCGTCACTTGGTTATTCTCCCTTGCAGGCCATCAATTGCGTGGCCCGAAACAATTTCGTGTCCCAATGCCCGGAGACAGGAATCCTAGCCTGTTATACTCGAGACTGTCGAATTGAAGGAAATACCATTTACGATCCGGCTCCCAGGCCAAAACGACCGATCTGGGTTCAGCTCAAAAATGACGGGTTGATTGTCAAAGGAAACCTCGTGGTCGGACCGCCAATAAATATTACCAGTGACAGCGAAATTGAGCTGATTGACAATGAGCGCATCGAGCAAACAGCTTTCGCTTCCTTAGTTAAATCGCAAGCAGGCCAAGATTTTCTTGATGACAAGGCAGTTCTACTAGCGGTGCAACTTCCCGAGCTAGTCAAGGCGAGCATGAAACGGTCATCGGATTCGCGGTTGAAGCCTGGCGTTCAATCACCTGAAACTTGGGTCGCCATGGGCAAAGTTCACGAAAGATTCAAGGGGCAAGTCGGGTACGTCGCCCAGTTCGGAGATTCAATCACTTATTCGATGGCCTTCTGGTCGGCGATGGGATGGGACGACCCCCAGCGGTATCTTACACAAGATGATGCTCTTCCCAAGCGACCCGGAAGGATGCGCTGGCGCGACTACTTGAAGGGTGCTCGCGACAAAGGGCCCAAGCATGCGAATTACTCGGGCTGGCAGGTCGGGCAACTTTTGAAATCGATGGATGCCGTTATCGAGCGTGATAAGCCTGAGGCGGCAATTGTCATGATTGGCACGAACGACGTTTCGGGCGGTCGGGTTCCCGAGCATTATCGCGAGCGTCTCGAACAAGTCGTCCGAAAATGCATGGCGGTGGGTTGCGTGCCGATTCTTAACACAATTCCACCTCGCCGTGGTCGTGAGGCGGCGGTTGCCGAAGCCAATGGGATTGTTCGCGAAGTAGCCAAAAATCTCAAAGTGCCTCTTGGGGACTTTCATTCCGAATGTATCCGACGGCGCCCGGAAGGTGCATGGGACGGTACGCTCATTTCAAGGGATGGCGTGCACCCAAGCGGAGGGAAATCAAACGATTACAGTGAAGCGAATTTGCAGAATTGCGGATACGCGTTGCGCAACTGGGTGAACTTTCTCGTATACCGTCAACTTTACTTTCGAGTATTCAATCCCGAAGAGATTGAGAAATAGAAGAGCCCCGGCTTTCTTATGTGATGGTCGAGGTAAAAGGTTCTCGTTGAACAAGTTTTTGTTTTGGTCTGAACAAATCCTTTTATTCAGCCAAGGGCCGAACCATCAGAGATTGGAGTTTCCAGCTACCAGCGGTTTCCACTCCGAGGTGCGGGTTGGCATCTAGAATAAGCATTTCTCCCTTGTTGAGGATTCCCAGATCGCTAATGATGCCCTGCTGGTTTTTGGCATCGTTGTCCTTGTCCGTGCAGTAGATGGCAAGCGGGGCCCGTTTGCCCATTAGCAGGCTTCCCCCACAGGTTCCGTCCTTGCCGGCTTTCAAGCCGACCGATTCGATCAAGACGTCCTGCTTGAAGCGAATGACGATAGCTTGTCCGGCATCCACCCTGTCCGAACCTGATCCGTGAATGCCCACGCCGTCCGGATCCATGGATGCCTTTCCACCCTTCGCCAAGAGGTTCATGACGATGGGCGTGGGTGAAGAGATGGGCTTGGTCCAGTCGAAGGTCAGCCGTTTCTTAGGGGCAAAGGGAACGAAGCGGTGTCCACCTGCCCTGCGATGAAGCAAGGCGGTCGAGACGAGCCTCTTGACAAGCGGTTTCAGGCTTGGGGCGTCCAAGCGATTTTTTCCTTCTTTGGGGTCGGTCGCGAGATCGAAAAGCATGGTCGGGTTGGCTTTCCCAAAACGGAGAAGCGAGGCATCGAAAAACATTTTCCATTTCCCCTGCGCGACTTTCCCTCCCACCTTGGGATTGTCCAACCGCATGGCACAGGCAGCCCCATCCTTGCTCTCTTTGTGGTCGTTGTAAAACATCGGCCGGTCGACGAGCTTTTTTCCCTGCCAGGCGGGCAGGAGGCTCAAACTGTCCTCGGCTCCCTTCTCTCCTTTTTTCAAGTCAGGGAGGGAGGCGCCCATGATCTCGGAGAAGGTCGCGTACAAATCCTGCAGGCCGATCAGTTGCTCACTGACCTTGCCTTTGCCGATTTTCCCCTTGGGCCATGAAACGATGAAAGGGACTCTGTGCCCGCCTTCGAAGCAACTTCCCTTGTTGCTACGGACCTGGCCGGTGGCGGTCTTGGCAGTGACCTCGGCCCCATTGTCGGAAGTGAAGATCACGATAGTGTTCTCAATCAGCTTGCTTCCCTTGTTCCGGGGATCGTCCGTATTTTGCAGGTAGTCAAGCAACCGGCCGAGGGCGATGTCGTTCTCATAGATATAGTCCAGACGGACCGAGGTCGCTTGACCGGACATGGTTCGTCCGGCCCCTTTGACTGCTTTGTTTCCGATTTTCTTGTCCGGAGTGTAGGGGCCGTGATTGGAATTGCTCGGGTAGTAGAGAAAGAAGGGCTTGCCTGAGGAATCTTTTCCTTCGAAGTGATTGTCGAGAAAAGTGATTGCATGGTCGGAGTGCCTGCTTCCGAGGGAATGAAAATCGTAGGCATGGGGCCCTTTTTTAAACAACTGCTTACCGTTTCCATTGGCGCTGACGATCTGGTTGTTGTGGACGTGACCGGGCCCGGTTCTTTGCTTGGGGGTGTTCTGGTCCCCTCTCTTGTTTCTTCCGCTCTTCGGGACCGTGGTGCCTGCATCGAGTCCGGAAGTTCCGTGCGAACGGGAAGTGAAGCGGGCGTAGTCGAATCCATGCGCCGCGGGACCATCGGTGATACCCTTGGTCAAATCCGCATCATCCCAGCCCGCAGCCGGTTTGCCATCCGATTGCGTGTAGCGCAGACCGAGGTGCCATTTGCCCACCATGGCGGTGGCATAGTCTTGCGAACGAAAGAGGGTTCCGAGGGTAGGGCGGTCCTTTTCGATCAAGGGGTCTCCCTGAACCCCGAAGAGAACCCAATGCTTCATTCGTGCCCGCCATGGATAGCGTCCAGTCAGCAAACCATAACGGGTCGGGGTGCAACGCGAGGATGGAGTGTGGGCGTCGGTAAAGAGCATGCCCCCGTCGGCCAGCCTTTGCATGGCTGGTGTCTTGAGCTGTTGATCATCCGTATTCTTCGTGAAAAATTTGTAGGCCGAGGTATCCCCCATTCCCATGTCGTCGGCCATGAAGAGCACGACATTCGGACGGTTGGAAGCCTGACCGAGGGCAAAAAGGGGGAGGAGGAAAAGTAGCAGGGTCTTCATCCGCTGATCCTACTTGGATCTGCGGATTTCTTGCAAGTCGATTGCTTGTGGGAATTCTTGTTTGCTAGGTGTGTGAGTAAGCCCGCTTGGGCTGTCTTATTCCTGAACTGCGAGAAACTTTTTAAGTCTTTGATTTACTTTCTTGGGATTCAAGAGGAGCTTTTTGTGGTTTTCCCGAACGTGATTGAGGCCGTTGGGCAAGTAGCCTTCGAAGCATTTATTGCTAAGCTTGCCCTCCTCCCATCCTTGCCCCCGATCTTGACCAGCAAGGCTTATTCTTGGAATTCAATGCGCGCTCCCTGAGGAAGCTCCTTGAGGGTAGATTCAGAAAATCTCTTCTGGTCTGGTCATGATATCATGATCATGGTCAGGGTAATGAGATTGCCCTCGGCCCGGATGAAGGGGAACTCCTCCTGTAGTTTGGTTTCGATCAAATCGATGGTTTCCGGTGTGAAGCTATTCGGCACTTTTTTGTCCATTTCCTCCCTCATCTCCTGCAAGCGTGCCTTTAACTGACGACCAAGTACTCAGTTGGCCAGAGATATGACTTTGGAGGCATTCGAGAGTTTGATAGTCTGGGCTCCGCATAGTCGTCCTTTCTCGTCTTGGTAGAACCCGGTGTTTTCGATTACGACTTCCTTGAGCAGGGCACTTATCAGGTCCTCCTCGGATTGGCCGAAAACCCTGCCTTCGGGAACGGGTTGTTTTTTAACCTGTTCGAGCATTTCCTTCAGAGCCCCGCGCTTGTACTCGAAGATCCAGTTGCTGAAGAAAAAGGTCTGCCCTTCATTCAAAACGGATGCCAGTTGGTCGACTTGCAACTGGTTGAGCTTATCCACCGTGGCCACATCGTCGGTGTTCTTCTGTGTATTCTGTCCCTTATCAAGGTTTCCAAAGATGCCTTGATACTTCAGAGTCATCCGGATCTCATCCTTCTCCTTGTCGTGTGCGTAGACAAGTTCCTGTTCTTCAATTTAATACATGAGGTAAGGGTGATGACGATGAATAGAATGAAAAGGGATGAGGTGAATGATCTCATATTTTAATATTTGATGTTCATTTCCCTCTCGGCAACACTATCAATGGATCGAAGCGTATTCAATTTAAGAAATATATTTTTCTAAAATTTGAATTTTTGCCGTTGTCAGCATCCATTGGAAACGAAATTTTGTCGAACGGACTAGCTGAAGGGGAGGCCCTGAATTGATTGATTCAAAGAATTTTTTTGAGGCTCTGCCTTTCAGTTCGTCGTAGGCGTCATGCTAGTCGTGAAGTTCTGTCAGTAGCAGCTCGAGTCCGTTTCGGTCGACTGTATGTATTATTCTTTGGTGCGTCATGAAATTGCCACTTTGCCTCCATTTATATTACTTCGCTTTGGGTGCTCCGTTCTTCCATAGGACGATTTTGTCGATGTCGTTTTTGGAGGCGGACCCCTTGGTGCTGCGCCCGCGCTTGACGTCTTCCTTGAGGAGCACGAGCAATTTCTTCGCCACTTCGGGCTTTTCTAGGTACAGGTTTTTTCTTTCTCCGACGTCGGTCTCCATGTCGTAGAGTTGGGCGGGTGGTGATCCTTTTTTGGCCTGGTTTTCCTTGGGTGAAGACCAACCAGCGGAAGCACGGGCCAAGAGCAGTTTCCAAGGGCCTTGGCGATAGGCGAAGTGGCCGCTGATGGAGTGATGAATCACCCCGTTGCGAGTGGAAACGATCTTTGCTCCGGACAAGGCGGGTAGGAAACTTACGCTGTCTTCTGCGCTTCCCTCGGGTAGTTTCGCGTCTACGATCTCGGATACTGTGGCGAAGAGGTCCGTTAGGCAAATCAATTGGTCTGACTGGCTTCCGGGTTTCACCTTGCCGGGCCACTTGACGATGAATGGGATGCGGTGCCCGCCGTCCCAAAGGTCCGCTTTGGATCCACGCAAGTGAGCGCTCACGACATGCCCCTGCTTGGCCAAGGCCCCAATGCCGGCCGCCTTGGA
>CALBIN010000325.1 GCA_937893275.1 uncultured Opitutia bacterium
GGTGCCGTTGGCATCGCGCAGGGCGAAGGTGAATGGGGCGTCCCCTTGGAAGTTGGCCCCGTTGATGGCCACCTTGCCCGAATACGGGACCGGTGCGGCGGACAAGAAACAAGGGAGCAGAAATACGAGGAGAAGGAGGCTAACGTTTTTCATGACTTTTATCGGGGAATAATAGGATGGTAGGTTGCAATTGCACCGTTGCAAGAGGAATATCACCGATACGACGGGATGCCGGGGCGATGCAGGGGTTGCCGGATGGTTCCGCTGGATTGCCGCGTCGGGGTGCTCCTCGCAATGACAACGGGGGAAACCGACGCTCGGGCTTCGCTTGCTTGGCCCGGCTCTGCCTTGGGCCAAGGCCCGCTTGGCTCAGCCCTGTACTGTCGCCTCGGCGTTCGCCGTACCATCGGGAATCCGAACGGATCGAGATCCTCTCTCGCATATGTCGAAAGAACCTCGCGCAAGCTTGCCCGAACTCTCTTCCATGCGATGGCTCGCCACGGTTCCACACTGGAGAAACTTCAATCGCTGCTCGGTCGGCTCGTGGACGTAGCGGCCGAACTCTACGCTCTAACGTCAGCCTACCTGCGAGCGGGAGTCATCCTTCGGCATGAAGCCGAAAGCTCCTCCACCGATCGAAGTGAGATCCCTGCTGTCCTCTACATTCTTAGACGAGAGAACAAAATGCCGAGTGAATCGCCTCTTTCGGGAATTACATGAAAACCCGGATACTAAAGCACAATTTCTTTCTCGGAAAATTCTTACATTCCCAAGCTAGAGAACGGCGAGAACAAACCCACAAGGAAAGCCGTTTACGATTGGGGAACCTGGGCGGTTCCCGACTTCACCGAAGGTAGGTAGCGGTAATAGACTTCGAGGGAGAGAGTAGCCATGGCAGTGGTGATGACACGTCCCATCTGCTTGGAATGGTTACCGTGCTTGTAGTCCCAACTACCTTCGTCTCGGCCTCCTTTAACTTGACGGTCGATAAGGATTTCACGCATCACGGGATTCCACTTCTCCCAAACTTCCCCCTTGTTCATGTAAGAACTGAGAGTACCGTAATACCAGTAGTAAAAGTCGGCTTGCTTGCCCTTGTTCTTGGGCAGATGCTGAAGCATATGATCGGCTGATTCCTTCATTCGCGGGTGACTCGCATCTATTTTTCCTAGGAGTTGCTGGGAGAACATTCCCTCGGCGACCATGGCGGAAGTTTTGAATCCCGCTCGATCATAACCGTAGATGCCTTTTTTGCTACCGGCTGAGACTCGATCCAACCATACGGCCGCAAGCCTGAGCGAGTCGGCGGGTATGTCGATTCCTGCCAAATCTGCGCTTTTAAGCGCCATCAATTGCCAGCCCGAAACCGAAGTATCCATACGTTTGGACTTCGGACGATAGTCCCAAGCTCCATGGCTCTTATTCTGGGCGGCAACAACGAAATCAACCGCTTGCTGCAAGGTTTCCCGCAGGGACGGATCCTTGGTCAGCCCGTAAGCTTCGGCAAGAGCGAGAGTGGCTACGCCATGATCGTACATTCCGTTGTGTTGACCATTGGTAAAATCACCCTTCTTGGCTTGATCCATCAACCATTGAACGCCCTTCTCCACAGTCTCGCGATAAGGACCATCCTTGTTGTGCTTTGCTCCCCAACCAAAATAACAAAGCAGAGCAAAGGAGGTCGAAGCTATGTCGTGATTTTTCTGCCCTCCATGCTTGTGTATCGACCAGCTACCATCCTTCTCCTGATGGCGGCTAAACCAGTCCAGAGCGCGTGAAACGGCCTCCTCGCTTTCCTTGGTTCCACCCAACCTCTCAAGCACACGGGCACGTTGCTTGGGATCGCGTAGAATGTAAGGTTGATCGGTAGATGGCTTGCTCTCGAGAGCCAGTTGGGGGGAAGTGCCCGAGAGAGGCAGCCGAAGGCTTATGGGGTTGGAAAGCTTAGGACCAGTGACTGTAGGCAAAGAAGCCGCCAAACGAAATTTCGGCAGCTTTAAAACAGCCGAACTAGTAGGCTTCAATCCGGTAAGCGTCGCAACCCCGGATGGAGCGGCAAGGGGCTTGGAAGTAACGGC
>CALBIN010000326.1 GCA_937893275.1 uncultured Opitutia bacterium
GTAGTCGATGACGAAATCCAAATCGATCCTGAAGTGCGGCTTAGGCTGCATGTAATTAGTAAGTATGGTTTCCCCAAGCCGGCTATTGGGAACGACCACCATGTTGTTGCTCGTGGTGCGCAAGCGCGTGGTGCGCCAGTTGATCTCAATGACTTGGCCCACAATATGGGTTTCCACCCTATTTTGGTGAAGCATCACCCAGTCTCCAATGCTGAAGGCGCGCTCCACGTGCATGGCCAAGCCGATGAAGACATCGAGGATGACGTTTCGAAGAGCGAAACCGATGACCACGCTCATTATTCCCGAGGTTGCCCAAATACCAGTGACGGAGCGATCGAACACAGTGGCAAGCACACCCACTCCAGCAAAGAAGAAAATGATAATGCCCGTGACGTCCTTGGGCAACCTCGGCACACGGCGCCCCGTAAGGTTGGGTATCAAGCCATCCCAGAAAAAGATGGTAATGCCACGCTGCACCAGGAAAGCCCCCGACACCCACATCCCGATCTGCACGCCATAGACAAAGGTATTGCGGGCAATGAGCGAGGCGTTTCCAAGGAATCGCCCGACTAGTTCCTCGTGCGAAAGCAGAGCAGTCAAGAAGGCGATGAACACCAAAAACGGAAACCACATCCTCCCCAAGGATCTGGATCCGAAGAACAACCGAGTCTTGGGTTCCGAAGCTGCTGCGCTCATGATGAATCTCCTCCTTTCCCATTACCCTTAGCAGTGAATTCGGACGGTTCGTAATCCTTCAACCAACGCGCCATCATGGCGAACTTAGGAATGGGCACCTCCTCGCCATCGTGCTTAATGACCTCGAGAATGGCACCGAGGCTTTGATTCACGAATTGGTTGAAATTGTAAGCCTCGCCCAAGGAGGAGCAGACCTCCCTGATTTCATCAAAGGTCTCTTCTGGTACGCGAATCGTTACTGTTTTGCCTTTGGCCACTACTTTAAAAGGGCAAATTACCCAAACTGCAAGACACTGCAAGCTTTTTTATCTTTATGAATTTGATGCAAGTTTTATTATTCTTTTTAATTGCAATATCTTGCACACAAACTTCAAGACCTTTAAAAAAAGTTTCACTTTTATGGGCTAAAACCAGCTTGCGAAGCTATGTATAATAGATACTCTACTGGAAACTTTTAAAAACATTCTCATTACAAGTAACAATCTCCGTAAAATTCATGAAGAAATCAGCACTATCGGGCATTCAAGGTAAATGCGGCGACCTCCCCAGCCATTTTTCACGCAGGGAGTTCATGCACGTCGGCCTTATCGGCGGGCTTGGTCTGAGTCTGCCCGAGTTCTTGAGAATGAAGGCTCACGGAGCCCAAAAGTTCTACGAGTCGAAGGAGGGTGTGGCCAAATCCGTAATTCACATCTACCTACCGGGCGGCATGGCCCATCAAGAGTCTTGGGATCCAAAACCGTACGCGCCCTTGGAGTACCGAGGCCCCCTCAAAAGTATTCCCACGAAAATCACGGGCGAACGTTTCGGCGAATACTTCAAGGAATCTGCAAAAATCGCCGACAAGATCACGGTCTGCCGTTCCATGAGTCATGGCGAAGCAGCCCACGAACGCGGCACGCACAACATGTTTACGGGATACAAGCCGAGCCCGGCCTTGCAATTCCCCAGCATGGGATCGGTTGTCTCTCACGAATTCGGTTCTCGGAAGAACTTGCCTCCATACGTTTGTGTGCCGAAGGTACCCAACGAGTTCGCAAATAGCGGATACCTCAGTTCATCTTACGGTCCTTTCGGTCTTGGTGGCGATCCCGCCGCCGACAATTTTTCAGTTCGCGATCTCGCCTTGCCCGACGGCATTTCTGAAAATCGCTTTTTGAAGCGTCGAAGCATGCTGGACACCGTGGACGACCATTTTCGACGCATGGAAAAGTCCGATGCCCTCAATGCGATGGACAAGTTTTATCAGGATGCTTACTCGCTAATAAGCTCGAAGGAGGCCAGAGAGGCTTTCGACATCAACAAGGAAGACGCCAAGTTGCGCGACCAATACGGCCGTAATGCCGCTGGGCAACGCATGCTCCTTGCCAGACGCCTTGTGGAATCGGGTGTACGTTTCGTTTCCCTAACCTACGGTGGCTGGGACCATCACGCGAATATCAAAACTGCTTTCGAGAAACAAGGTCCGGAACTGGACAAGGCCTTTGCAACTTTGATCACCGATCTAGACCAACGAGGCTTGCTTGACAGCACCTTGGTCATGATGTCTTCCGAATTTGGGCGTACCCCAAAAATCAACAAAACCGACGGACGAGACCACTGGCCGCGCGTCTTCAGCGTTGCTCTTGCAGGTGGCGGCATCACCCGTGGTCAAATCTACGGTTCGTCCGATGCTTTCGCCACAGCGCCAGAAGAAAACCCGCTATCCGTGGAAGACCTCGCCACTACAGTTTACGACCGCCTGGGCATCGTTGCCGACAAGGAACTGATGGCACCGGGTGATCGACCCATAGAAATCGTCGATGGCGGCAAAGTCGTAAAGCAATTGATCGCCTAGGTTTTTTGCACCGTAAATTTCGGACTTTAAAAATATGCTTGCTCTCTGCCTGCTTAGCGAGAGGCAGAGAATACTTGCATGACAATATAGCTAAAACGCAATGATTATGGATCTAATCAAAAACAATTCTCTGGGAGCGAGTGTATTTCTATTGCTCGCCGTAATCATTCAAGCGGCCACTCCGAAAATAAGCAACGTGTTGCCTCGAGGTGGGCAAAGAGGATCTTCCGTCGAAGTAACGATTACGGGTAGCTATCTCAAAGACACGGAAGAAATCTTCTTCCACTCCGCAGGAATAAAGGCTGAAAAAATCACCCCCGTAAAGGACACCCAGTTCAAGGCTACCTTGGCAATAAGCCCCGAAGCCAAACTGGGACAGCACGAGATGCGAGTGCGGACCGGCTCGGGACTTAGCACCATGAAGACTTTTTGGGTCGGACCTTTCCCGAACGTTGCTGAAACCGAGCCAAATTCGGAGTTTGAGGCTGCACAGAAAGTCTCGATGAATTCAACGGTCAATGGAACGATTTTGAACGAAGACGTGGATTATTACGAAGTAGAAGTGAAAAAAGGACAGCAAATTTCGGCAGAGGTAGAAGCCATTCGTCTTTCGGGAGCCCTTTTCGATCCCTATGTAGCGATTTTGGATGCGCGACGCTTTGAATTGGCTGCCAATGACGATTCCTCTCTTCTCCTACAAGACAGCGTGGCCAGCGTCATCGCTCCGGAAGACGGTACCTACCGAATAGAGATTAGGGATAGTTCCTATCGTGGCGCAGGCAATTATTACTATCGTCTTCACATCGGTCACTTTCCAAGACCCCTGATCAGTTTCCCCGCAGGAGGAAAAACTGGAGAAAAGCTCGAAGTGACTTTAATGGGAGATCCCAAAGGGCCCATGAAAAAGATCATTCAACTTCCGAATAAGGCTGATCCCGACTTCGGGTACTTCTCCGAAAGCAACGGAGCTTCGGCACCATCGCCGAACAGGATAAGAGTAAGCGATTTCCCGAGCATCCGTGAAGTCGAACCGAACAACAACTGGAAACAAGCCACTGCAACCGAATTGACTCTCCCCCTCGCTTTCGACGGCATAATTTCGGAAGACGGCGACCAAGACTACTTTAAGTTCAAGGCGAAGAAAGGCCAAAAATTCAACGTCAGGGTACATGCTCGATCTGTCTCCTCTCCTCTGGACCCCGTGCTTGGCATTCGCGACGGAACGGGAAAATCCCTGAAAGGCAACGACGACGCGAACAATGGTCCCGACAGCCTGATCACCTTCACCTTCCCCGCGGATGGTGAATATTTCGTCTATGTTTACGACCATCTAAGAAAAGGGGGACCTCAACACGTATATCGAATTGAAACGGAAGCCTTCAATCCAGAGGTGGTGGCATCAATACCCTATCTAAGCCAACGCGACTCGCAATCTCGCCAAATGATTCCCGTTCCCCGCGGCAATCGAGTGGCAAGCATAATGAACGTAACCCGTCGCAACTTCTCGGGTGAGTTGGAATTCCTCGCGAACAACCTGCCGCCCGGCATAGTGATGCACGCTCCTAAAGTCGCCGCCAACCTGACGCAGGTTCCCATTGTCTTCGAGGCCGCTGCAGATGCTCCTCTCCAAAAGTCTCTCGTCGACCTCCGCGTTCGTCACACGGATCCCGCAAAGAAAATAGAGGGCGGTTTTCGGCAAAAACTAGACCTCGTTTACGGTCCGCCCAACAACCGCACATACTATGTCAGTACACTCGACCGCTTAGCTGTTGCCGCTACGAAAAAGGCGCCGTTTTCGATTAAACTACTAAAACCCGATACTCCAATCATACAATCGGGATCCATGTCCTTGAAAGTGGTAGCCGTTCGTGACGCAAATTTCACTGCCGCCATAAATGTTAGACTTCTCACACGCCCTCCGGGCATTGGAGCAAGCAGTTCCGTCAACATTGCCGCAGGCAAAACCGAAGTGAATTACCCGATCACCGCGAATGGTGCAGCTCAGGTCGGAACATGGCAAATAGCCATGCTCGCCGCCACCAAAACCTCTCATGGTGAAGTACTCACTTCTTCAGACCTCGTTGATCTCGCAATAGAGTCACCGTACCTCAAAGTGAAAATAAACATGGGTGCAATCGAACGAGGGAAGGAAGGAGAGATCATCTGTGACTTGGAACAACTCAGACCCTTCGAGAATGAAGCCACGATAACCCTGCACGGTCTTCCGGCAAAGGTTACGACCACTCCGCAAAAGCTAGACAAGAATGCCACTCAGGTCGTTTTCCCTGTCTCCAGCGACCCCACTTCTCGGGCAGGCCTCAGCAAGAACCTTTTCTGTTTCGTGAAGGTGCCCTTGGGCGAGCATTTGCTGAATCACAGCGTTGGCCAAGGTGGACAACTTCGCATGGATAACCCGCCACCCGCCCCGAAGAAACCGGCCGCGACCAAGCCGAAGACCGTGGCAGTGGCGAAGCCACCAAAGCCAAAAGCAAAGAAGCCACTCAGCCGATTGGAAAAACTTCGACTAACCGCCAAGGAATCAGCGGAGGCAGGAACTAAATGAGGCCCCTGGTAAAAACTTTTATGAAGCACGCTTTTTTCGCTCTTTTCTTCCTCACGGGCCAACTTCACGCCGAAGACGGCGCCAAAGCGGTGGTTGTACCTAAGCCGGAATCCAAGCCGGCAGCCGAGGTCTCTAAAAAAACTCCCCCACCACCCACCAAGCCATCCCCTGCGATAGAACAGCCGAAACCAGTTGCGACTCCGACACCTACGCCCAAACCACCCTTAGTTGTAGCTAAGCAACCTCCAGCCCCACCGGTTGCACCCGATTTCCACAAGAAAGTCCGGGGCATTCTGGAAGTATCTTGCGTTCGTTGTCATGGCCCTGAGAAACAGAAGGGCGAATTACGACTCGATTCCATCGCCCACGCCAAGAAAGGTGGAGATGCCGGTGCTGCCCTTGTTGCAGGCGAAACATCCAAAAGCCTTCTCCTCGAGCGAATCAACCTGCCCGACGCCGACGAAGACGTGATGCCACCTAAATCACCGCACCTCACCTCGGCCCAAAAGGAAATTCTGAATCGCTGGATCAAAACCGGAGCAAACTGGCCCGATGGAGTAACACTTTCTTACCTTACGCCCAAACAGCTCCTCGCTAGACAAACTGCGGCCAAGAAGTCTATCGTCGAACTGGCCGTCTATCCTCCCCAAGTCAACTTGGAGACAAAGAAAGACTTCCACAAGGTCGTGGTAGTCGCCAAGTACGCCGACGACGTAACCCGTGACGTAACTTCGGAATCCTCCTTCACCCTGAGTGGACCCAAGGTCGCCTCTCTCTCCGAGCAAACGCTAAAGCCACTGGCCGACGGCAATGGCACCCTAATCGTCACGCACCGCGACAAGAGAATTGAAGTTCCCCTCCGAGTCAAGGGAGCGAGCGCTCCCCGTCCTGTAAGCTTCAGGTTGGATGTAATGCCGGTCTTCATGCGGGCCGGATGCAACACCGGATCCTGTCACGGTTCAGCACGAGGGCAGGATGGATTTATGCTTTCCCTATTTGGCTATGACCCCGAGGGCGACCATTATAGGATTACACGCGAGTTGGGCACACGACGCATAAATCTTGCCATACCCGAGGCCAGCATGCTGGTGGAAAAACCTATTGAAGCCGTCCCACACACAGGCGGAAAATGCTTCGAAAAGGATAGTGAAAGCTGGAGCACCTTGGTCCAATGGTTACGAGACGGCGCACCCAACGACCCAAAGGACATCGCCAAGCCCATAAGCGTTGAAATTCTTCCCAGAAACGCATTGATGGAAGGTGCAGGAGCCACTCAGAGAATGACCGTCATTGCTCGTTACTCCGATGGCACCGACCGTGACATCACTCCCCTCACGGTCTTTCAATCGAACAATGAATTATCAGCCGCCATCGATGAACATGGCTTGGTAACGGCAGGGAAACGAGGCGAGGCTTTCATTACCGCGCGCTTCAACGTGTTCACCGTGGGGGCCCAATTCGTAGTCATTCCAGACAGCCTGAAATACGAACGACCGAAACTGGCGGAAAACAGCTACATTGACAAACTGGTTCACGACAAATTGCACAAGCTTCGCATAGGACCTTCCGAGTTATGCTCGGACGAGGTGTTTCTTCGACGCGTTTCACTAGACGTTACGGGTAGCTTACCATCTACCGAAACTTACAAGAAGTTCATGGCAGACAAGTCCAAGGATAAAAGAGCCAAGTTGGTGGACGAGTTTCTGGAACGCAAAGAATTCACTGAAATGTGGGTCATGAAGTTTGCCGAATTGCTCCAGATCCGGACGGACGACAACAACGGAATGAGCTACAAATCGACCCTACTCTATTTCAATTGGCTCAAGGATCGTATAGCGAACAACGTCCCCATGGATAAAATCGTCAGGGAACTCTTATCATCCACAGGTGGTACTTTTGTAAACCCTTCGACAAATTTCTACCAAGTAGAGCGCGACCCCTTGAAGTTGACTGAAAACGTGGCTCAAGTCTTCATGGGCATGCGCCTACAGTGCGCTCAATGTCACAACCATCCTTTCGACCGATGGACTCAAAACGATTATTATTCTTTCGCCTCTTTCTTTTCTCAAGTAGGCCGCAAAAGAGCAGCCGACCCCCGGGAGTCGATAATTTACAATCGTAGAAATGGGGAAACAAACCACCCCGTCCTTAAGAAACCGATGCCTCCCAAGTTCCTTGGAGGAGAAACTCCGGTGATCAAGTCAGGACAAGACCGACGCATTATCCTTTCCGAGTGGATCGCTTCGCCCGAGAATCCCTTTTTTGCGCGCAACCTAGCCAATCTCGTATGGGCTCATTTCTTTGGACAAGGCATTATAGAACCCGTAGACGACGTCCGAGTGACAAATCCCCCTTCCAACCCCCAACTGCTAGACGAACTAGCCAAGCGTTTCACTGAATACAATTACGACTTCAAGAAACTGGTGAGAGACGTTTGTAATTCCCGAACCTACCAACGGTCCTCACAATCCAACGAAACCAATGAAGGGGACACCCGCAATTTCGCTCGAGCAAAACTACGTCGCATGCGAGCCGAAATCCTTTTGGACGCAATTTCCGAAGTCACCAACACCAAGAACAAGTTTCAAGGACTACCCCTTGGTGCCCGGGCCGTGCAAATTGCCGATGGACGCGTCTCCAATTACTTCCTGACCACCTTCGGTCGGGCAACCCGCGAAACCGTCTGTTCCTGCGAAGTGAAGATGGAACCCAACCTTTCACAAGCTCTTCACCTCCTGAATGGCGATGTCGCCAATAAACGAATCGTACAGGGGAACATCGTGAAGACGATGATGGACAAGGGAACGAATCCAAAGGAAATACTTGAGGATCTTTATGTTCGCTGTCTCTCCCGAATGCCTAGAGAATCGGAAAGCGCCAATTTGCTGGCAGCGATCAACGGGGATGAAGACAAGAAATCAGCCCTAGAAGACGCTTTTTGGGCTCTGCTCAATTCGAAGGAATTCATATTCAATCATTAGTCTTTGGGCTTTAGCGTTAACATTTCGGGCTTGAAAAAAAGCCGCTTAAAAACTCGTCAAATTTAAAGTCTTTAGGAATGAACTATAAATTTCTTTCTACCGTCAGCCTGTCCTTTTCAGCTTTTTTTCAAGGAGTTTACGGCACCCCTGAAAAACCGAATTTTCAAGATGACGTCTACCCTCTCTTCGAACAGTCCTGCAATTCCTGCCACAACCCCGACAAGGCTAAGGGCGGTCTAGACCTAACCAGTATGCCTGGCATTTTGTCGGGTGGAAGTAGTGGCGATTCCGTCGTGCCCGGTGACGGAGCAAACAGCTATCTTTACAAACTCGTGGCTCGTTTGGAAAAGCCATACATGCCCCGCGAGAAGGAGAAGCTACCGCAACCACAAATTGACATCATCAAAAAGTGGATCGACCTCGGTCTCTTGCCCACGGCTACCGGAAAAGCTATCAAGAAGAAGACATCTACGCTCAATCTTGCGCTCGGCGAAGTACCCACCGGAAAACCGAAGGGGCCTCCCCCCATGCCCCTACACCTTTCTCTTGAGCCCGCCGTGACCACCCCTCGTCCCGCGGCAATTTCGGCTATGGCATCCAACCCGTGGTCGCCTCTCGTAGCCCTTTCCGGACAAAAGCAAGTCATCCTATACCACAGTGACTCACGAGAAATGCTAGGCATTCTCCCCTACCCCGAAGGTTTCGTCGAGTCCCTCGTATTCAGCCGAAACGGATTGTTATTGCTCGCTGGGGGAGGGCAAGGAGGAAAATCCGGGCGAATGGTTGCATGGGATGTAAAAACAGGGAAACGCCTCCTCGCCATGGGCGAGGAATACGACACCATTCTCGCTTCAGACGTATCTGCTGACCAATCGTTCATCGCCCTTGGCGGACCCGCCAAAAGAGTGAAGGTCTACGATTTGGCCTCCGGCGAAATTCTTCACAACCTAAAGAAGCACTCCGAATGGGTAACTGCCTTGTCCTTCAGTCCCGACGGGGTACTCCTAGCAACGGGAGATCGCAATGGCGGACTACACGTATGGGAAGCCCAAAGCGGCAACCTCTTCTACACTCTGGATGGTCACAAAAAAGCCATTACCGGACTCTCTTGGCGAGCCGACTCGAACCT
>CALBIN010000327.1 GCA_937893275.1 uncultured Opitutia bacterium
GGTGCGGGCGGGCAGTTCGAATCTGCCCTTTCCTGGGAAATGGACCGAATGAAGGGCATGGATGCCTACATTGCCCTCCGAGGTGCGGCAAATGTCTTTGAAACCTCCGATTTGCCTCAAGATGACTTGAAGAAAGCCATACGGATCCTTAAGCCCGTTCTCGATTGGCGCGTAAAGAAAACTAAGTGGTGCGTGCTCCGCTGGCCTACGCCATCGATGGCTCAGCAAGCTCGCATGAGTACGGGAACCTTCGAGGATTTCTTTTTCGACGCTTGCTGCATGGACTACTCTCGCATGACCGAGGGAATGGCAGTGCTCGAAAGGCGCATGGCCGAGGCGGACAAGGTGCAAATCACTGCTCAAGGCACCGATCTCAGATTTTCCCTCAAGAACATTAATGCAGTTGCCTGCGGCGGAACCCACAACATCCCCGATGGCGAGGTCTTTTCTTGTCCCGTGCGCGACAGCGTGGAAGGTCACGTGAATTTTAATGCGGATACCATTTACCAAGGCACTGCCTTTTCGAATGTTCGTCTCGCATTCGAGAATGGAAAAGTCGTCGAAGCGACGGCCGACTCCAACGAGACCAAGCTGAATGAAATTTTGGATTCGGACGAAGGCGCGCGCTACATCGGGGAATTCGCGATCGCCTTCAATCCGAAGGTCACCGAACCCATGCTCGACATCCTCTTCGACGAGAAGATCGCAGGTTCCTTCCATTTTACTCCAGGGCAAGCCTACGAAGAAGCCGACAACGGCAACCAATCCCAAGTGCACTGGGACATGGTTTGCATTCAACGCCCGGATTACGGCGGCGGGGAAATCTTTTTTGACGGCGAGCTCATTCGCAAGGATGGTCAATTTGTTCCCGACGACTTGCAAAAGCTCAATCCCGAGTATCTCCTCGCCGAGAGCTCCTGACTCCCTCTTCCCGTCCCATGGCTCTGGATTCCGCCGACAAGGCTTTCATTCGAGCCCTGCCAAAGACCGAGACTCATCTGCATGTCGAGGGATGCCTTCCTTGGGAACTCCTTCACGATCTTCACCCGGACGAATTTCCCGATCCACCCCATTTTTGGGCAAATGATTTTCGCTACGACTCCTTTGAGGAATTCGAACGCATCCTCATCGAGCACGCCATTCGATGGTTCACGACTCCCGATCGTTACCACGAAGCAGCAAAAGTTATTTTTGCCCGGCACCTCGAGCAAAACGTACGCTATGTCGAAACTAGCTTTCACGCAGGAATAATCGAACTTCTCGGTATTTCCGGAGAAGAGGTGCTCGAGGCTATTCGTTCCGCCGCGCCTGTCGGATTAGAGGGTCGCGTTTTTCTCGGTATCAGTCGCAACGCCTACACTCCTCTCCTCGGGCCAATCCTAGAGGATGCCGTCGAGTCATGGGAGAACCTCTCGGGAATCGATCTTCACGGTCTCGAGAGTCTTCCCATGGGAGACTGGATTCCGAAGCTCTGGAGAAAAGCTGCATCAAGCGGCAGGATTCTAAAGGCTCATGCCGGCGAATTTGGTCCTGCCGCCAATGTTCGCGAAGTCATAGAAAAATTGAACGTTCGTCGCATCCAACATGGCACAAGAGCTTTAGAGGACGACACCGTAGTGGACTTACTGAAGGAAGTCGACGCCACCCTCGATCTTTGCCCCATCAGTAATCTCAAACTACAGGTCGTTTCCTCGATGAAAGAGCACCCTGTAAGGCTTTTCTTCGATCAAGGCATTCGCTGCACGCTCAGCACCGACGATACCTTCTCCTTCGGCAACTCCCTAACGGATGAATACGAAGCCTTGGCTGAGTCTCTCGCCTTCACTACTCCGGAACTCGCCCAAATCGCCAAGAACGGATTCGAGGTGGCCAATGTCGAGGATAAGTTCCGGAAGCAAGCTCTCATCGACATCGACCAATTAGTATCTGTTTGATAGATCACCATGTCTGAACAGACTTTCATTGTCCCCGAAGACTCGACTCCCGATCGGGCCGACAAGATTCTAGCGGCGCATTACCCCGAGGTAAGTCGGGCAGCCATTCAACGCTTTATTGAAAATGGAAAAGTGCGGCGCGAAAACGGTGACAGTCTAGAATCCAAGAAAAAGCTTAATCCGGGTGAAGTTCTCCTTGTCGATCTTTCTCCTGAACCCATTCCCGGGCTTCGTCCCGTCGATTTGCCCATCGGGATTCTTTACGAGGACGAAAGCCTTGTTGTCGTCGACAAACCATCGGGCATGGTGGTTCATCCCGGAGACGGTACGGGCGAAGACACCTTGGTCCACGCTCTACTTCATCATTGCGACGAAAAGCTGAGCACGGTAGGCGCCCCGGAGCGTCCCGGCATCGTGCATCGGTTGGACAAGGACACCACCGGTGTCATAGTGGTCGCCAAGACCGACCCCGTCCACCATGCTCTGGTGAAGCAGTTTGCCGAACGGGAGACAGGGAAGGAATACTTGGCCTTGGCTTCAGGGGTTCCTCGCGAAAAATCCGGTAGCGTCACTCTATCCATCGGTCGACATCCCACCATCCGAGTGAAGATGGCGGTAGTGGAGAACGGCAAGGCCGCTCATACCGATTGGGAGAGGGTTGATGGCGACTTTGGTGGTCTGGCATCTCTCCTCAAATGCTGTATTCATACTGGTCGTACGCACCAAATCCGCGTGCACCTGAGTTCGCTTGGTCATCCTGTTGTTGGCGACGAAACATATGGTTTCAAGCCCGCTCGATCAAAAATCCCTTCTCCACCTCGAGTTTTACTCCATGCTCAAAAGCTAAGTTTCACGCACCCCGCTAATGGTGAGCTAATGACAGTGGAAGCCCCTGTTCCTGAAGACTTCAGCGACTATCTGAAGCTATTGAAGTAGTGTTGTCCCGTCCGAACTCCTCTTAGTTGGAGGAGTTCGTGAAGATGCCGATTATGTGTCCCACAATAAAGGCCACCAGGGAGAGCAGCATGAGGATAAGGAACCACCAGAGATACTTACTGCCCGAACCGTCGAACCGTGGTCGGCAACCAAGGTTGTTGGATTGCGATGGAGTGAAAAGAAACTTGCTTCCCTCTCTTTCTTCCGGGTCATCGTCCCGGTCGCGATTTCTTCTACGCGACCTCCTTGCCATTGGCCTCTCCCTTCCTTTTCGAGGCAGGGTGGTCACAACGGAAGAATCGTCGCCCGTGTACACTTTGGCGCTAGTAGGCGGTTTGAGCTCCTCGGGAAAAACCTCGCCGAAGGCCACCCGTTGATGGAGCGCGTTGAACCCGAGAACGTTGACCTCGACCTCGAAATTCTCGCCCGAGCTCATAGGTAGGAGAGGGGTGTGATCGTCTGTCCAGTTCTTGTCGGGGTGGATAAGTATAGCCACTTCGACTTTATCTTCTCCTATGTGGGCAATAATGGTTTGTCCGTCCTCATAGTTCTTGTCGTAGCGGCTGGCGAAAGTTCGCGAACTGGAAACGAATGTGCCCTTTAGGCTTAGGCTATCTTCCATGAAAGTCGCCAAAGCTTCGTTTCCATGGGAAGCCTCTCTCTTTTGGGCCGAAAGTTCTATCAGTGTGGAAAGTAACTCAGCCTTCACGGATCTTTTTTTCCCATCATAAGACTAATTCTAACATTATGGAATTGGGGATTATGTGTAACGACCCAGTGTACAACTGAAAAACTAAACCCCAACTTGGCGCGCGCCTTTGGTCTTCAGTCCGTTTTTGGCGGATTCTCGTCCACCTCGATGGGGGTCTCGCCTTGTATGGCGATGACCTTTTCGACAAGAGCTTTAACCGATTCGGAGCCGGTATGAATGCCATAGTCCAAAGTGAAGGATCGGGATTCTCCCGGGGCGATCTTGGGGACTCGTCCGAACTTTCGTTCCACCTTGCGGTTGAAGGGATAGCCAGTGGCAGGTTCAAGACCGGTGACATAGCCGTCCTCGGATGCCGCTGTGTTCTTCCAGACGGTGAGGTAGGGGAGTTCGGCCAGGTTCCACGAGAGGGAGGTGGCGAGATCACCCTTGGCGTTGCGGAGAACTGCGTGCGCCTTTCCTTCGGCGTCTGCTATGGGGTCGAATAGATAAACTTCCTCGATGAAGCCTTTGGTGGGGCCTGCATAGGTGTCCCAGTTCGCTATGGTTCCTCCGGCGTGAGCGTTCATTGGGGTTACGCTCTTGGTGGGCGTGAGTACCGTGGCGTTGGCTTCAAGGATAGAGGAACCGTAGTTTCCATGGTAGATGAGCTGGAATTCCTGCGAAAATGCTCCCTCGTTGGTCACCGTATCGGAAATGCGAAAGCTATCGGACCCGGGAATAGTCGAGATTTCGGCAACCAACTTAAGCTTGGGCCCGTAAAAGAATTTTTCGTAAACCGTCCCCCGAACCCGGATGCGATGAGGTGGCTTGTGGTCGACGAGCACTTCCCAGTCAGATGCGGGCACATTTTGGATTTTCCCGTGCAGAGTGAGGTCCATGGTGGCGGTATCGCCCGTGTTGTTGACGAACTCGTCCTGACCAGGATGCCCGGCGAACTCCAGTCCACAACGAACCATCCACTCGTTGAAACCTTCCAGCCAACCCAGACCTCCTCTGCTTTCCAAGTTCACGAAGGCCGGATGGACGACTTCCTTGACTGGCGAGTCCCAGCCGAGCCGAACGTCGCCTTTTCTTACATCCAGGATGCCCATGCCGCGTGTTGGGATGACACGAATAGCAAGGTTGCCGTTGTCTATGGTTATGAGCTCCACGCCTTCCTGCTTTCCACCTCGCAATACGGTTCGCTTTACGGACCAAGGGGCTTTTGCCTTGGATGGATAGAGAGCGGCGTTATCGAGTAGCAACTCGTTTGTCATTGCCGAGCTGTCCTGAGGAGCATTCATGCTCATTTGAACAGCGCAACCTTGAGACAACAGTAGCCATGCGGAAACTGATATAATCGATTTTCGAGATGTGTTCATGGATCGGAGCGAGAGTGTAGTTGATGAATTGGGTTTATCCGAAGATGTCCTCGAGAGCTTTTCTCATGACGGCGGGATCGGGGTCTACACCCGTCCAGTGGCGAATACCAATTACGCCTTGGTTTACGAGCATGCCGAGACCGTCGATCACCTTGCAACCCTTGGCTCGAGCGTCGCGAACGAGATTGGTGTCAGGAGGATTGGGGATAACGTCGGCAACGACCATTCCTTCGCGAAGTGTGCCTACGTCTAGGTCGAGTCTGGCGTCGATGTCTGGAAACAGGCCTATGGAGGTTGCGTTGATCAGGACATCGGTGTCGTCTGGTGCGGCGTATACGCCATCCCATGGAACGAAGTCGGCATCCACGGGGAGCTTCTCGTCGAGAAGCTTAGTTAACTCTTCACCCTCTCAAAAGTGCGATTGACGATCGTGATCCTGGACGCGCCTGCAAGCGCCACCTCTACGCCGATTGCACGGGCGGCTCCACCTGCGCCAAAGATTACTATGTTCTTGCCCGATGGGTCGGTAAGTTCGCGAAGTGACTCGACGAAACCTTTGCCGTCGGTATTTTCCCCGATCCACTGGCCTTCTCGGCGAACAACACAGTTCACGGCCCCCATGAGGGATGCGGACTCGCCTAGTCCGTCCAGATACTCGATCACCTTTACCTTGTGCGGGATGGTGCAGTTAAACCCTTGGAAGCCCATGGCCTTGGCGCCCTTCACCGCATCCTCAAGGCCGTCGGGGGCCACCTCGATGGTAAGG
>CALBIN010000328.1 GCA_937893275.1 uncultured Opitutia bacterium
CTCAAGGTATAGATTACATCACCCCTTTTTTCTTCCACCACTTGCACGACCTGATTGGCTTGATTTATCTCTAGAGAGGGAAGGTAAGCCACCGCTTCGCGACCATAGTTGTCGAGTTGGTTGAAAGTGAAGGGCCAACCCGGATAGGGCTTGGCGCCCTTGTTCGAGACATCGACGTTGCGGGGCCAGCATACGAAGGTTACGTCACGAGTCTTCTTATCGATGCGCACGACACCGAATCCGGCAGCACGCGTACTCAGCCTGTCTCCGCCCTTTTCGGGAGTCGGGTTCGCCACCGCAATGGCCGTAAGCTTGTTGTCGAATCCGTCGACGTGATCCCCAAGGATGGGGTCCTGTCCGGCCTTGCGGTTCTTTCCCGGCTCCAGAGGCTTCCACCACCTCAAGTAAAGGTTCGCGATCGAGGGAACGCAGAAGGAATAAATCGAATCTCTCCACTCGTCTATTCCATGATGAAACACTGTGGCCAAGTGCTGATCACCGGCGAAATGGAAGGCGTAGGCTTTGCGCAAAGCTGCGATTGCCTTGTTGCGACCGGTCTGCGGCCAACCGTTGGAATCAAGGTCGGCATGCAAACGTCCGCCTATTCTCCCATGAATATGAGCCCCACCGCAAAAGATGGTCTGGGAGAGTGCGACTTTCATGTCCGCATCGGTCCAGTCACATCCCCATTCGTCAAGAAACTTGAGCTGACGCTCGCCGAGAAGACGGGCTTGGGGAACATCGACCGACTTGGGGTCGTAGTCAGGATTACGGATGTGATCCGGACGGGGGCCCTGTTTGGGAATCATGCCGGCCGGCCCGGTCTTGAACTTGCGATCCTCGATAATGGCAAAGCTTATACGCCCCCAATTCAGATGAGTGTAATAGGTTCCGATACCCCGCTCGATGGGCGTAGGGTCGTAAGGGTCGGGCAAATGGCTGGTCTGAGCACGCTCCACCTCCTTGACATATTCGACGGGCATGGAATATCCACCGTCGGAAGCCCCTCCCAAAGTGGATTTCTTCCCGTTGTGCCCCCAGATGTTGGGCTGCCCTACGTCATGATCATCGGGAATGGTCACGGTCGGGAAGTTCTTGATCACCTCTCCGAAATCCCGGCCGAACCTCAACCAGGCCGCGTAATGGCGACGATGGTCGTAAACTTGGTCGCCGGAAAAGAAAAGAAGGTCCGGTTGGAGCTTTTTGATATTCTCGACCAAGTCCTTCTTCGGGATATCCCCCCCATGACCGGGATTGATGGAATTCCCGGTGAATCCGACGGCCACGAATTCCCGCTTATTCTTTGGGTTCTTGCGGATTATTCCTTCATAGGTCGCCTTCTCCCCATGCCTGACCCGATAGGGGGTCTCTTGAGAATCATCCCACTTCTCTACCCGGAAGGGAACGGTCCACCCCCTCTCGATCACCTTGGCTTCAGCTACCTGATCCCAGTTGCCGCCGCGCTTGACTTCCAGAGTTGCCTTGCGAGATTCTCCCTCCTTGAGCGGATAGAGTTGAGCAGTCAATTTCAGGGTCTTCGCGTGAACCGTGTAAAGAGCAAAGCAAATCACTTGATCTCGGGTGATTTCCGGAATGGCCAACGGATCCACTCTCTTCTTCTTTTGAGCCGACGAGCAAACCACCAAAGCAAAGGAAGCGGACATGAATAGAAACAGGCGAGATAATGACATGTTTTTCATAATGCAAAAATACAGATTAAACGATTGATGCTCGGCAGTCGAGGCAAAGCCGGAACTGTTTGAGATTGAATAAAACGATCTCAAGCTCTTTACTTTCAACACCTTTGGGGCCGTTAGCTCAGCCGGTTAGAGCGCATGCTTCACACGCATGAGGTCACTGGTTCGAGTCCAGTACGGCCCACCACTGTTTAAAGCAGCGACCGCCCCATGCAGTCAGCAGTCAAGCGGAAGAATTGGTTAGGGGGCGGTCGTGCTTTGCATTTGGTTCTTCTGCTTCTTGAGAACGTATACGGCGTCTGGAATTTCTTTATCGATCCACCAAGCTCCGTTTTTCTTTTGTTCTTCGGTGGCGAAACGATAATGCTTGATGGAAACTCGCAGGAAATTTGGAGGGGATTCGAAACTTGGAATTTTCGCCAACTGATCGAGAACTTCTCTCCTTTCTTCCATCAGTGCATGAAGGAGCTTTCCGAACCATTGGGAACGAGCGATGAAGGCATTCATGAGGGCATTGAAGTTTGCAATTGCTTGCTGTTGCACGGTTGGGTTTGCATTTGCGAGTGCTCGAAACTCTCGCTCGCCTAATACTGCCCTGAGGTCGAAGCATTCCTTTACCGTTCCTCCATTCGCCATTATTTCGAGAAAACGTCCGTACAGGAAACGCGAGAATGGATGAGCGACGTGTCGTTCGGCATTTAAGCCTTCAAACCACATTTGCCAATCGATTCTCGGCATGTGCGGACCTGCCCATCCCGGTCTTCGGTTCAAATCAGTGGGTTTCCATCGAAAGTGATAGGTTTCCCAATGTTCGCCGTCCGAGCTTCCCTCGATTACAATTTCAGGGCGAGTTCGGGTCATGACCCGAAAGAGCCCGTATGAATTGAAGGAGCGTAATGGCCTAATGATTTCCCTAGTCTTGTCCAAGATCGACGATTGCTGTTCAGTTGCCTGATTCGTGTCCTGATTCCCCCTAAGATCGGCGGACAAAGAACTCCATGCTGTGATCAGAAAGAAAAAACAGAGGCCAGTTAGGGCGATGTTTCGAGATAAGGCTTTCCATACTATTTGGGTTTCTTTCTCTACCAATATCCTTTTTCGAAGCTTGGTCGGAATCATTCGATCGTCGATCAGGGGGATGCAAATGACTAGAGTCAAGAGGTTGAAAAAACCATAGTTTCCACTGAGCAGGATTACGAATTGAAGGACGATTTGGCCAATCAGAGCAATTCTCCTGAAGTTGCCCGGGAGAAAAAACAGAAATGGAAGGACGAGCTCCACGGCATACATTGAGTACAACGAAAAACCGTCGAACCATCCGGGCAAGGAATCGATCCATGCGCTCAGGCCATGCGGAATCGGTTGGGTCCAGTAATGATAGTCCAGTGCGGTTCCATCTATCCAAGTATTGGAACCGTCGGAGTCAAAGTAAGTGAACTTTACGATACCCAACTCCAGCATCAGTTTCGCCAGCAAGGCTAGAATGAGTATTCGAGCCCACCTCGAGTAAGTCAATCCCTTGAATGGCGAATGGAATTTAGTTGCGGGAAGAAAAGGGAGTGAGAGAAGTAGGCTTTCTACAAGCAGGATATCCCACTGAAAGCTAAGAAAGGGTTCTCCCACTACCATTAGCGACAGGTAACACAAGTAGGAGACAAATGCACTTGCGGGAGGAATAAAACCGAGTGCGAGAAGCAGGGCGGAAATGGTTCCGATTGTAAAAAGCAGATCAACGTTAGCCAAAGGTTCGAACCAGAGCAGGGTGGGGCGGAGTTTCCATTTGTTTTGTTCGCCCTCGCTTTCTTCGACAAATTCCTCGACCTTCTCCAAGTCCGTTTGCCAGGGGGCGATCCCGTTCTTCCCGATTAATGCATCCGCTTGGTACCAGTAGGAAAGAAATGCTATCAGGGCAACCAAACCCAAGCATCTCCCGTAAAACCAATGGGCGAATTGAAAACTGCTCGGTTCTCCTTGGCGAATTCCGGAGACTGATTTCACCCATCGCTTGGAAAGCATTCTCTCGAAATGAACTCGGATAGAAGAGAAGATCTTCGAGTAAAACTTCAGGTCGGGCATTAAGGGACGATCCTCAAATTCAATAATCTATGCAAGCCTTTCGCTCTACCGGCTTCTCCCACTTGCTATTCCGTGCCCTCAATCGAATTCTTTTCGTACTTGGAGTGAAATTAAAGAGATCTTTCATGGTCGTAGCTCCTTCAGATCAAATTTTTAAATCCTTAGACTGCCAGAGGCAAGGTGAAGCCAAAGTCACGTCCTGAAGAAGTTTCATGTTGCATGTCATGCGAATATTTGCGGCTTGAAATAGTTCAATATGAGCGACTTACAGTTTCAACAGTTTGAATTGGGACCAATTGGCACCAACGCCTTCTTGGTTTGGGAAGAGAATGGCACTGACGCAATCCTGATCGACGCGCCTCCTCAAGCAAAAGAAACGATTGAGCCTATGCTCACCTCTAGAGGTCTGCAACTTTCCGCCTTGTGGCTGACTCATGGGCACTGGGACCACATGGCGGGCGCAGCGGAACTAACCTCGGGCGACATGACGGTTTTGGGACACAAGGATGACCTCGAACTATTCGAGAACCCTCAATGCATGTCGAGTTTTGCCATGCCGGGCATGGATTTTCTGCCTATTCAGGTTACGCAGTGGGTGGCGGACGGAGACAAATTGGATCTGTTCGGTAGAAAGGTGGATGTTCTGCACGTACCGGGACATTGCCCGGGAAACGTGGCCTTCCACGTTTCATCAGAGGGATGGTGCTTCGTGGGCGATGCCATCTTTGCCGGAAGCATTGGCAGGACGGATCTCCCCGGCGGCGATTTCGCCACTTTGGAGAAGTCGATAAAAGAGAAGCTTTATACTCTTCCGTCTGCTACGTCCCTTCATCCGGGTCATGGACCCGAAACTACCGTAGAACATGAAATGGCGACGAACCCTTTTGTCCCTGCATA
>CALBIN010000329.1 GCA_937893275.1 uncultured Opitutia bacterium
GTAGTAATATCCCGCTCCCGAAATCGGTTGGTCTAACTTGTATCGAACGTTCGCATAGACCCAAAGTGGTTTTTTCATCGAAAAGAGTGGTAAGCTGGCCGTCCATTTTCCTTTGTGCGTGCCAACGGGAGCATGGCGCCAGAATCGGCTTTTGGTATTCGTCGTATCATCCCTCTTGCCGTCCATTTGGCCGTGTTGGGTGTAGAATACGTCGATGTATGAAATTTCCTTGGAGTCATCTGCCACGATAGACACTACGGGCGCATTCCCCTTGGTCAGAACGAGGTTTAACAACGGAGTAGCCGGTAACTCGAAAGTTCCCTTGAGGTGTTGATCGAACCACAATTGCGTGGCGACCTCGTATGGTGGACTATCTTGGTGATTGTGGTGTGGCGAGCATGTGACCCGCCAGTACTTGGATTTGATTTCCTTTGTCGATCTTTCTAGGTCGTTGATTCGCCCATGGAAGTCATTGGAAGGACTCAGGAATATGATGGGGCAAGTGATTTTCTTCAGGCTTGGTGGATCGCTCACCGTCGCTAAGTGAAGGGGGTATTTTGAATAACGGTCACTTATTCCCCCACAGGACGGAGCAGCCGCCTTGACCCTCTTGTCCGAACCCGCTGTCATCACGGTAAGTTTACCCCCCATGGAGTGCCCGTAGACGCCGAGTCGCGTCCCATCGACTTCCGGTTGACGTTCGAGAAAGGTCAGTCCCCGTCTTGCTCCGAGAGCAGCAAGAAACCATGAATTATTCCGTGGAGACTCCACTGGATCCAATGTCCAGTCGGCCACCGGAATCGAAGGAAAGGCATCCTTCCCGTGCTTGCTTGGAGCATGATAAGCATCCAGCGCACCCCAATCCGTGGTCAATTTGAACTTCGGATCATCCGTCTTGCCCTCCCAGAAAAGTTTCACCTCGCTCGGTCTCACCGTGTAGGCCGGAGCAAAAATACGGCCCGCCCAGGAAATGGAAATGGATGCATATCCGCGATGGGCATTAGCCAATGGAGCCCGGTAGTCGGCATACTGCCCCCCTCCATGAATTTGCACAAGCCCAGGTAAATTCTTACCCCCCTTCGGATAGCCGTACACAGCCGCCATCATTGCCTTCTTCCCTTTAAAAACTCCAATCCGGTAACGCAGGACTTTGAGGACCACTCCTTGTTCTTCCCATTCTTTTAGAATTTCAACGTCCAGAGGTTCGGTTTGGGGATCAAACCCCGACCAGGTTTCTCCAAGATTTTTAGGGGCCACTTTTCCCTCCAAATGAGGTAAGGTTTCCGCGAGGGGAGTTTTCTTTTCTGCATAAAGGAAAGTCGACGAGGATAGAAAGATGCAGACAAATAGGACATGTACAAAAACATTCATCGTTTCTGCTTTTGCCTATTTGCTCGGTCATGGCAACACTTCGTGCTCTTTTCTTGAGCTGAAAATGTTGCTGGTAAAACACTCGTCCTGCATGCAGTTTCCACTAGACTGTTTTCGCGGTTTCGAGCTATGGTAGGAACCTTATGGAAATGAATCGTAGAAGAATGCTTCAGGCCGTCATTCCCCGTAGCTTCGTATCCATTACTTTCGCCTTTCTTTTCCTCGGGCCCTTCCAGCTTGGAGCCGTTGAGAAGCGCCTCCCGATGAAGGGAGAAGTATTCGCGATTGAGGATCGTCCCACGTTCCTCATCCTTCCGGAAAAGCCCAAGCCGGGACCGATCCCGTGGGTTTTGTACGCTCCCACGCTGCGTGGATTGCCGGGTGGGGCGGAGAAGTGGATGTTCGAACGCTTCCTCAAGGCGGGGATCGCCATCGCCGGGGTGGACGTTGGTGAATCCTACGGCAGCCCGAAGGGTAGGGCGGTCTATTCC
>CALBIN010000330.1 GCA_937893275.1 uncultured Opitutia bacterium
ATGCCGAAGTTCAGGGGGTCGACCACTAGGTTGTTGTAGCCGAAGCTGGACCCGCGCTCGCAGAGTATTACCTGTTCGTTGCCCGCTTCGGCGAATTTGCTTATGATGTGGCCCATCTCATGGGCGGCTAGGAATTGGGCCTTCTTTACGTTGACGGGCTTTCCGGTTTCGGCGAGGGCGACCACGAGGTCGGTTTGTCGGCAAAGGAAGGCGGGTAACTGGAGGACGTCTATGACCTCGGCGGCGGGGACTGCCTGAGCAGGTTCGTGAACGTCGGTGATCACGGGCACGCCGTGGGTTTGCTTGATCTCCGCGAATATCTCGAGGCCTTTTTCCAGTCCGGGACCGCGAAAGGAGGTTATGGAGGAGCGGTTTGCCTTGTCGAAGGAGGCCTTAAATACGTAGGGGATGCCGAGCTTGGCGGCGACTTCCTTGTAGGCTGCTGCGATTTCCAGTGCGAGCTGTCTCGACTCGAGGACGTTCATGCCTCCGAAAAGAACGAATGGGCGATCGTTGGCTACGGGGATGCCGGCGACGTCGATGGTCTTTTGTTCGTTCATCCTTCTGAGAGGTCGGGTGCGGATCCATGCTCGGCCCGGACGTTTATGGCGATGCCTCCTCTGGCGTTGAAGCGTGCCTCGACCTCGCACCAACGCGGGGATAGCGCGGTCACGAGATCATCGAGCAGGAGGTTGGCGAAATGTTCGTGGAAGACGCCCTCGTTCCGAAAGGTCCAGAGGTAGAGCTTCAGTGACTTGGATTCCACGATGCGTTCTTCGGGTACGTAGCGAATGCGAATCTCGGCGAAGTCCGGCTGGCCGGTAGCCGGGCACAAGCAGGTGAACTCGTTGGTCTCGAGCTCGACGACGTAATCGCGTTCGGGGTTGCGGTTTGGAAAGGTCTCCAGCTCACGCTTTGGGGTGGTGGCCCCTTCGCCGAGTTGGGTCAAGTCTTTGTGTCCTGTGTTTTCGCTCACGAGGGAAAATGATTTTCCATGAGTATGGCAAAACGGCAATGCAGAAGATTGTTTCTTGTCAACTTATCCATGGACTTGGAATTTCCGGGGTTTCGAGAGCTTTGCCCAAAAGGTCGAGAAATTCCGTTCGTGGCACCTCGCGCGCTCCCAAGTTGCCGAGGTGTTCGGTGGGCACTTGGCAGTCGATGAAGTGGAAATCGCGTTGCTTGGCGAATTCCACGAGATGAGCCAAAGCCACCTTTGAGGCCTCGGGTTCGTGATGGAACATGGATTCCCCGAAAAAGGCTGTACCCAAGGAGATCCCATAGAGTCCACCCACGAGCTGGCCATCCCGATAGCTCTCGAAGGAATGCGCAAAGCCTTCCGTATGGAGCTTCGAGTAGGCTTTCACCATGTCGGGAGCGATCCATGTGCCGGGTTGATCCTTGCGGGGAACCCGCGAGCAGGATCGGATGACCTCACCAAATGCGGTGTCGACTCGGATTTCGAAAGTTTCCTTCTTGAGGGTGGTTCGCAAGCTGCGGGAGGTTTTGAATTCTTCGGGAAAAAGAAGGAAACGAGGATCGGGGGAAAACCAGTGCCACAGGGGAGGATCTCCCCAGGATTCCCAGGGGAAGATACCGTTGGAGTAGGCGAGTAGCAGACGTTCGGTAGTTAGGGAACCGCCTACGGCAAGGAGTCCATCTGGCGGAGGAGAGTCGGGATGAGGGAACCAGAGTGGTTCGGAGTCGTCGAGGAGGACGACGGTCATCTTTTAGGATGCCTTTGCTTCGAGAATGCTGACCTGTGGGCGACAATTGAAGCGAAGCCCGTGGAGGTTGCCTACGCCACGGGTCACGTAGATGAGCCGACCTTTCCAGTTGTGCAATCCCTCGACAATTGAGTGATCCTTGACGGGAGCAAACGGAGTGTAGCCGACGAAAGGGACCTTGCACTGTCCTCCATGGGTATGTCCGCAAAGCATGAGTTGCCAATCGTGATCGGCGATGAAGGTCTTGGAGTCCGGGTTGTGACTCAATACGATGACCGGAGGTTCCTCAGGGGAACGGTTCGGACTAACCTTGCTGAGACACTTGTCGGGGAAGCAGCGTTGGGCCCAGATGTCGCCGAGTCCGACCAAGGCGAGTGGCTGTCCTTTGACGTAGATTACTTGCCGGCGATTTTGCAGGAGGGCTATCTTGGTTTCCTTCAACATGGCCTCCACTTTTACTGAAGTGGGGTAGCCGTAAGTGGAACCCGCCCACTTCCCGCCATCGTGGTTGCCAAGGCAGGCGAAGGTGGGAACTACCTTGGACAATTTGGACAAGACTTCCCTGTAGCGATCAAATTCGACATCGGTAAGCTTGCTTGTAATGAAATCACCCGTAATAAAGCAGACATCGGGTTTCTCCGATAGCCCGAGCTCAATCGCTTCCTCGACAAGGGAAAAGGGCACTTTGTCGGACAAGTGAAAGTCAGACAAGTGCAGGATGCTAAAAGATCGACGAACGGGGAATTGCGCAGAGGGCAAGGTTTCCCGATGAACCTCCAGCCAGCCGGCTTCAAACTTCATGTACCCCCAGCCGCCAAGCCCAACCACTCCCGAGCCCAACAACAACTTCAGGAATCGCCGGCGGAGACTGGGTGGTGTTATGCGCTTTCGGTTTGCTTCTGCTAGGCTAGCCGTAAAGTCGGGAATGTTATCGTCTGTCATCTAGGAAACTTAACTTTAAATATCTATTTGGCGTGGATCAAATCTTTTAGTTGAAGGAATATGATGCTGAATACATAAGAATTACGCTTCCTCAATTCTTTCTATTTCTTTTACTAGCTGACTGTGACCGCTCATTCGTCTGCTGCTATTCCACCGGACTCTTCGAGCGAACGCAAGTTGTGAAGAAGATCTGAGGAATTGATCGACACTTCGGCTCCACTCGAAAGATCTTTTATTTTTACTTTGTTCACAAGCACCTCTGCCTCGCCGTAGACAATGGCGAATTTAGCTCCACTGCGGCCCGCTTCCTTGAATTGCTTCCCGAACGCTTGTCGCTTGAGAGGATAGACCGTGGAGTAGCCCGCTTGACGAAGGCGCGCCACGTCCTGAAGAGCTGTGGGTCGTTCGTTCTCGCCTGAAACTATGAATATCTCAGGGGCTTCGATGTAGCCGGGTAGGAGCTTTTTGGCGTCCAAGCAATCGGTCAGGGTGACGTCTCCTATGGCGAAGCCGGCGGCCGGCAAGTCGACGTTACCGGATAGCTTTTTTACGAGATGATCGTAGCGTCCGCCGCCCGCCAGCGCTCTGGACTCTCCGGAGGTCTCGAAGGCCTCGTAGACGAAGCCCCGTGTAATAGGCGAGACCTCGAACAATGGATAGATCGATACCCACGCAATCTGCTGCGTCATGGGATTCGAGGAGTTGAAGAAGTTCGGCCCACTCGCCGGCGCGTCTTTCACCTTCTTCGCCGAAAGAAACGAGACGTTCGTTCAACGCGTCAAAAGTCGAAACGGTCTTCATCTCCTCGATGCCCGAAAGAATTTCTTCGCCCCTGCCGGGCATCGCTCCCTCAATGCTTTCTAGAGTTTGCTCAGGTTTTCGTCGTTCGCTTTTGTCGATGGCGTCGAGTAGGACAGGGCGTAGTTCTTCGCTGACGCCTACCGAGGAAAGAAACAGAGCCCAAGTCACTCGATCGCTGAGGTGGACTCGAAAGTCGTTAGCCCCAAGTCCACAAGCCTTGAAAATGGCTATCAGAAGCGCGATGAGTTCGGCGTCTGCCGCGACGTCCTCCTCGCCCATGATGTCGGCGTTGAATTGATAGAAGGCGCGCAATCGTCCCTTTTGTGGACGCTCGTAACGGAAGTGTTCGCCGACGTTGAACCACTTGATCGGTCGTCTAAGCGAGTTTGCCCGGGCCGCAACCATGCGGGCCAAGCTAGGAGTCAATTCCGGACGCAGAGCCACTTGGCGGTCGCCCTTGTCGGCAAAGTGAAAAAGCTGTCCGACTATTTCTTCGCCAGATTTCTCGACGTAAAGATCGAGTGGTTCAAGCACGGGAGCGTCATATTCCCTAAAGAAGAAGGTACGGGCGACATTACGAAAGATTCGAAACAAGTGGTTACGGCGCGAGCATTCCTCCGGATAGAATTCCCGAAAGCCTGGCAGGCTTTCAAACATGACCGACGTGGTGCGTTGAGCGAAACGAGTCAAGAAGGATCGATTGCGTCCAGATCCAGATTGACCAACCCTTCCTTCAATTCCTTGCCCGCCTTAAACTTGACTACGGCGCGACGTGGAATGACGACGTCCGTTTCCGGACGGTTTGGGTTTCGCCCTACGCGAGCTTTGCGCACTTGAATTTCAAATACGCCGAATTTTCGTAACTCGATGTTGCGACCGGCAACGAGAGCATCACGAACAATATCCAAGGTCTGTTGGACGATCTGACGAACGTCCTCTTGCTTGTAATTATTGTTTTCGTAGATGCTTTGGACGATCTGCCGCTTGGTGAGGTTGTTGGACATGACGGTAAAACAGTTTGTAAATGGGTGAGGAGGAGTTTAGGTATAAGGTAAATCCCATAGATTTTTCTAAATCAACGACCTGTCAAACCCAATTTGTTTTTTTCTATGTCGAAAAAAGACGACGAAAACCCTCTCGAAGACCTTCAGAAGCAACTGAAGGACCTTCTTAAAAATCAAAATGTGCAAGTTGCCTTCGCTCCTTTTATGAATGCCGGGGCTTCAGGCGACGATGCTGGAAAGGGAGACGATTCAGGAAATTCGGGAGAATCCAATGAGCCCGACGAGGGCAAGTCCCGAGATGAGCGGCTTGCCGGGATAAGGAACTTTGATCGGAAGCCGAAGGAGATTCGCGATTACCTCGACCGCTTCGTGGTGAAGCAGGAACAAGCGAAGCGCGTTTTGTCGGTAGCCGTTTGCGATCACTTCAATCACGTCCGACGTTGCATCGAGGAACCAAAGCTAGCGAACCGCGAATACATGAAACCGAATTTGCTCCTCCTCGGTCCGACCGGTGTGGGCAAAACCTACCTCATGCGGAACGTGGCCAAGCTTATCGGAGTTCCTTTTGTTAAGGCAGACGCCACGAAATTTTCGGAGACTGGATATGTTGGCAACGACGTCGAGGACCTCGTGAGGGATCTTGTGAAAGTTGCCGACGGGGACGTCGAGTTGGCTGAATACGGAATAATCTTCGTCGACGAAATTGACAAAATCGCCTCGGAATCTTCGAAAGGTGGTCGAGACGTTTCTGGTCGCGGCGTGCAGATCAATCTTCTCAAGTTGATGGAGGAGACGGATGTCAATCTGCACTCTCCTCAGGACATGATGGGTCAGATGAAGGCTTTTATGGAAATGCAAAAGGGTGGAGGTCAGCCACGCAAGAGCTCCATCAGTACCAGAAACATTCTCTTCATCGTGAGTGGGGCTTTCGATAAGTTGGCGGAAAACGTAAAACGACGTTTATCCCTTTCCCGCATCGGATTCGGTTCCTCGGAAGAGCAATCCGCCGATGCTCGCCCAGTCTCGGAATTCCTCCACCAGTCCGAGACTCGAGATTTCATTGACTATGGTTTTGAACCCGAATTCGTAGGGAGACTTCCGGTTCGCGTAGCCTGCGATGAACTGACAGGGGAAGATCTGGCAAGCATTCTTCTTAGTTCCGAGGGTAACGTACTGGAGCAATACCGGAGCGACTTCGCCGGTTACGACGTAACCTTCGACATTACGGAAGACGCAATCCGCAAGATTGCTGAAAAGGCCGCCCACGAACAAACCGGGGCACGCGGTCTGGTAACCGTACTCGAGCGCACCTTTCGTGACTTTAAGTTCGAGCTGCCTTCTTCCGCGATCCGTAGTTTCGAAGTCGATGCCGAGACCATCGGCGATCCCACGACGGCTCTTCAAG